>NZ_JBFUKO010000017.1:0-26572 GCF_056400805.1 Aminobacter sp. P4_H6_2 | reverse complement strand
ACATAGGCCTTCATGGCCGAGAGCATCTGCGACCAGCCCTCGCAATTGCCGTAGGACGACTTTCGGCCGGCCGCGTCCTCGCGCCAGCCCTCCTCGGCGATGGTGACGAAGGTGCCGCCATCGTCGAGCGGCTCGAAGTTCATTTCAATGCGGGTCTTGTAGGCCGGCTTGACGGTGGGGCCGCTGCCGTCCCAGCGCAAGACGATGCGACGCTCGGGCACGACCTCGTCGACTTCGACCGGCACGGAGCCCCACCAGGTGACGGTGGTACCAGCGACCAAGGGTGCGCTGGCCCCGCCCAGCGTGGTGAAATAGCCGCTGAGCTTGGTGGGATTGACCACCGCGTCGAAAACCTCGGCCACCGGCTTGCCGATGCGGCCGGAAACCCTGAATCCAACAGACATTTTTGATCCTCCTGCTTGCATGTTTGAACCATATGTTATATTTTTATAACATGTCAAGCGAAGCGAAAGACGACCGCGTTTTCAAGGCCCTCGCCCACCAGCGCAGGCGCGAATTGCTCGACCGCATGAAGGACGCGCCGCAGACCACAGGCATGCTGTGCGACGCCTTTCCCGACATGGACCGCTGCACGGTGATGCAGCATCTGAAGGTTTTGGAAGAAGCCGATCTGGTGGTCGCCAGGCGCGAAGGCCGCGAACGCTGGAACCATCTCAATTCACTGCCGATCAAGCAGGTCCACGACCGCTGGATCAGCGAATACGCCACTCATGCGATGAGCATTCTCGACCGGCTGAAGCTCGACCTCGAGGGGTGAAAGCTTGGGCCTCCCCGAGGGAAGCGCCAAGTGTATCAGGTCAGGCGGCACTCGCCTTGCGCGCCTCGATGGCAGCGCCGTGCTCCTTGCCCCAATTCGCGAGCGGCCCAAGTGCATTGTCGAGCGAGATGCCAAGTTCGGTTGCTGAATATTCGACCCGCGGCGGCACCTGGGGGAACACCTCGCGATGAACCAGCCCGTCGGCCTCCATCTCGCGCAATTGCTGTATCAGCATCTTTTCGCTGATGTCGGGCACAAGCCGCTTCAACTCGCCGAAGCGGCGCGGCTCGGTGTGGACCAACCACAGGATCAGCGCCTTCCATTTGCCGCCAATGACCTGGAAGGCCGGGCCGAGGCCGCAACTTTCCGGCTGCGTCTTTGCCATGGGAATCCCTAATTCTTACTTTGAAGTCAGTACCTTACAAAATTGTATGTACTTGTTAGCGCAAATGCAATGCATAGGTTTCGTGCCATGCCGCGAAATGTTTCGCGGTCCGATCTCAAAGGACAAGACATGGAACCTGTACTCTTCTACGGCGTGCCGCATGGCTGCTCGTTCGGCTCGATCGTGGCGCTCGAATGGCTCGGCCAGCCCTACCGCCTGCACCGCATCGACATGCTGGCCGACAAGCCGGGCGGCGCCTTTGCCAAGGCAAGCCCGCTCGGACAGACGCCGGCTCTGCTCTTGGGCTACGGCGGCGGGCTTAGCGAAAGCCTGGCGATCCTGCACCACATCGCCGCGCGCGGCCTCGACAAGGGGCTTGGCTTCGCCCAGGGCAGCAAGGAATTCGATCAGCTGAACTGGATGCTATCATACCTGCACACCTCGTTTCACTCCGATCTCGGCTATGCCTGGAATGCCTTCAAGCTCGACAAGAACGACAAGGCTGGCCGCGAGCTGCTGCGCAAGATGGCGCGCGAAAAGGCCGCCAACGACTATGCCTATCTGCAATCCGTGCTCGAAGGCCGCGAATGGCTGGTCGGCGACCACAAGACGGTGGCCGACGCCTATTTCATCGGCATCGCACGCTGGGGCGAGGACCTTGGCCTGTTCGATCTCGCCAAGGAGTATCCACGCCTGCACCAGCATATGGCCAAGCTCGAAGCCGACCCGGCCGTGATCTTTGCCCATGCCATCGAAGACGAGACGCCGGCGACCTCGACTGGGGGCTTCCGCGGCCACACGACCATCAACGAGCTTTCGCTGCGTATCGCCGCATAACGTCTTGCCCTCCCGCCGCGGCGTCGTTGCGGGAGGGTTCTTGATTGGCGCAGCAGGGTTGAGTCACGATTTCGCGCATTCGGCAAAGGCCAAACGCTGGACGTATTGAGCCGATTTATCTATAACGCGGCCCATTCCAACACTGCCGAAGCGACACAGGGGTCCCATGGCCGGCCATTCACAGTTCAAGAACATCATGCACCGCAAGGGCCGCCAGGACGCGGTGCGGTCCAAGATGTTCTCAAAGCTCGCGCGCGAAATCACCGTTGCCGCAAAGACCGGCGCCCCCGACCCGACGATGAACCCGCGCCTGCGCCTGGCCGTCCAGAACGCCAAGGCCGTGTCGATGCCCAAAGACAACATCGCGCGCGCCATCTCCAAGGCCTCGATGGGCGATGCCGAGAACTACGAAGAAGTGCGCTACGAAGGTTATGGCCCCGGTGGCGTAGCCCTGATCGTCGAAGCACTGACCGACAACCGCAACCGCACCGCCTCCAACGTGCGCGCCGCCTTCACCAAGGCCGGCGGTGCGATGGGCGAAACCGGCTCGGTGTCGTTCATGTGGGACCGCGTCGGCGAGATCGTTTATGCCGCCAAGGCAGGCAACGCCGACAAGGTCATGGACGCGGCGATCGAAGCCGGCGCCGACGACGTGCAGTCGGACGAGGACGGCCACACCATCACCTGCGCTTTCGAAAACCTCGGCGAAGTCTCCAAGGCGCTCGAAAGCTCGCTCGGCGATGCCGAGTCAGTGAAGATCATCTGGAAGCCGCAGAACAACATTCCGGTCGACGAAGAGCGCGCCCAGTCGCTGATGAAGCTGGTCGGCACGCTCGAAGACGACGACGACGTGCAGAACGTCTACGCCAATTTTGAAGTCGACGAAGCAACGTTGGCCAAGCTCAGCGCGGCGTAACCAACAATATAATTGGCGCCTTTCGGAGATAGCCGAAGGGCGCCAATTGCGTTTCAGATTTGGATCGTTAAGCCTCATTTTCGGTGAGGGGAGACCATCCGGATGACAAGTATTGAGAGCGCTCCAGCGCGAGCGGGTTTCTGGCGGCGTGTTGGCGCGTTGCTGGTCGATGCGATCATCATATTGCTTCCGCTGCAAATCCTGACGGCAGTCTTGTTCGCGCAGACGCATGGCACGGTGCAGGGCAATTTCGGCATCACCACGAGGATCTGCGCGACGGTCGACCATCTGCCCGAAGGCTTGCAGCCACCTCCCCCGGCAAGCACCAATTCGATCACCGAATGCCGCAGCAGCCTTTTCGGCTTCGAGACGTCGCGCGCACTGTCGGTCGGCACGGTTGTTGAAGAGGGCAATACAACAACCGGCCGGTTCCTGACATACGCGCTTGACGCCGATGGCAAGCCAACGTCCCCGTTCGATATGACCTGGGTGGCCATGTTGGCGCTGCTGATCTACCTCGTCTTGATTGAATGGCGGCGCGGCGCGACGGTCGGCAAGCGCATCCTTGGAATGAGGACCATCGACACCGCCGCGCCCTCTCAAATCGGCATCCCGCTGCGCAAGGCGATCACCAGGCAATTGGCGATGTGGATTGGAACGATCCCGGCATTCCTCGTGATGATCAAGATACTGTTTCTCAGCGACGACCCACTGAACGCGATGTCCGGCGATGCCTTCTGGCTAGCATTCATTGTCGCCTTCACGATCGAGATCGCATGGTTCATCTGGATCATCGTTTCGGTTTCCAAGAAGCGCGATCCGATCTATGACCGCATCGCTGGAACGAGCGTATTGAGGACCAGATGACCCTCCCCCAGATCCGCATCACCTACTGCACCCAATGCATGTGGCTTCTGCGCGCCGGCTGGATGGCGCAGGAGCTGTTGTCGACCTTCGGGGCCGAGCTTGGCGAGGTGGCACTGGTGCCGGGCACTGGCGGCATCTTCACGGTGACCTGCAACGACAAGCTGATCTGGGACCGCAAGCGCGACGGCGGCTTTCCCGACGCAGCCCAACTCAAGCAGCTGGTGCGCGACGTGATCGACCCCGAGCGCGACCTCGGCCATTCCGACCGCAAGGGCCACAAATCCAAGGACAATGGCTGAGTGCCGCAAAAGCCGCCTAAACCCTGAAACGGCGCCACAGATAAGTTCGAATTGCTGAGCAAGCAGAACATCGCGCCGCGACATGGCGCATACCAGCGGCAGAGCGGAAAGCATCCATGACAACAAGACCACGCATCGCAGTTCTTTTCGGCGGACGCTCCTCCGAGCACGACGTCTCGCTCATGTCGGCAAGCAACGTCGTCAAGGCTATCGACGCCTCCAGATACGAGGTCGTGCCCATCGGCATATCCCGCGACGGGCGCTGGTTCCTGGCCGAACTCGACCACGACGGCGCGCTGCCCAAGACCGTGCCCGCCGATGGCACCGAGGTGGTGCTGGTGCCGGGCGGCAAGGGACGGCTGATCGCCCTGCCCGCCGGCGAAACGCCGTTCGAACTGCCCAGGGCCGATGTGCTGTTTCCGGTGCTGCATGGCCCGTTCGGCGAGGATGGCGCGGTGCAAGGTCTCGCCGAGGTGGCCGACATTCCTTATGTCGGCTCCGGCGTGCTCGGCTCTGCCAACGCCATGGACAAGGACGTGGCCAAGCGGCTGATGAACCAAGCCGGGGTGCCGGTGGCTCGCGGCGTGACCGTGCATTTCGGTGACCGGCCCACTTTCGACGCCATCAAGGCCGAGCTCGGACTGCCTGTTTTCGTCAAGCCGGCGCGGCAAGGCTCATCCGTCGGCGTCAGCAAGGCGGAGACGGCGGAGCAGTTGGACAAGGCGCTGGCGGAGGCCTTCAAGTATGACCGCAAGGTGCTGATCGAGGAGTTCGTTGCCGGCCGCGAGGTCGAGTTCGCCGTGCTCGAGGCGCCCGACGGCCAGCTCTCCGTTTCCGTGCCGGGCGAGATCGCGCCGGCGGCGAGCCACGGCTTCTACACCTACGAGGCCAAGTACATCGATGCCGACGGGGCGGCCCTGCGCATCCCGGCGGAACTGCCCGAGCCGGCCACGGCCAAGCTGCAGGAGGTCGCCCGCCGCGCCTTCCTGGCACTCGGCTGCGAAAGCATGGCGCGCGTCGACTTCTTCGTGAAGGCGGATGGCTCGGCGCTGGTCAACGAGGTCAACACCATCCCCGGCTTCACCAACATCAGCATGTATCCGAAGACGATGGCGGCCTCGGGCGTTTCCTACCCCGATCTCGTCGGCCGGTTGATCGAGCACGCGGTGGCGCGCTGGAAGCGCCAGGCTTGAAACAGCAAAGGCCGGGTCATCCTGGCCTTTTGGCTATGCAGCGCGGAAGGCCATGACGAACGACGCCAGCGACACGAGGCAGGCGACCGCACGCACGTGGTTCCAAGGCAGCCACTCCTTGAGATAGCGCGCCCACATCGCGGCTCCATCGGCGCTTGCGGGATCAACCGCGGCGAGCGCGTCATTGAGCGGCACATTGAAGACCACCGTCACCAGGAAGCAGCCTATGAGATAGGCGACGCTGCCGATGAGCAGCCATGCCGAGCCCGTCTCGCTCCAGCCGAAGATCGCCTTGGCGGCGAGCACCAACGACAGGACTGCGAGCCCCATGAACACCGCCATGAACAGCGGATTGATGATGGTGACGTTGATCTGCTGCATGGCGGCGATGCCTTGGGCGGCGGGCAGCGGGGCAAAGGACGCCATGATGGTGTTGGAGAAGATGAAGAACAGGCCAGCCGCGATGCCACCGCCAAGGGCTGCGACAAAGACGAGCGCGGTGAACAGCAGCGCGATCATTGTGCGCCTCCCAACACGCCCGATGCTGCGACGGCCCTGGCAAAGTCGCGGAAGTCGCGCGCGGGCCGACCGAGTGCCTGTTGCACGCCATTTGACAGATGCGCGTTGCGGCCGTCCAACACCTCGGTGAACAGCATCATCAGCAGCTCGATAAGATCAGGCGGCAGCTGCTGGTCGGCAAGGTTTGCCGCGAACTGCTCGGGCGTCACCTTGATAAAGCGGATGTCGCGGCCGCTCGCCTTGGCGATCTCGGCAATCGCATCGCCGAAGGTCAGCAGACGCGGTCCTGTGAGTTCGTAGAGCTGGCCGATGTGGCGGTCATCGGCGAAGGCAGCGACTGCGGCGTCGGCGATGTCGTCGGCATCGACGAAGGGCTCGCCAACCGGACCCACCGGCAAGGCGACCTCCCCAGCCAGCAGGGCGTCGAGCATGAAACCCTCACTGAAATTCTGCATGAACCAACTGCAGCGCAACACAGTCCAGTCAGCGCCGGATTGCCTGACCCTTTCTTCCGCGCGCTGTGCCTCGGGTTCGCCGCGGCCGGACAGAAGAACCAGCCGCTTCACGCCCATGCCGACGGCGAGGTCGGCGAAGGCACCGATGGCTTCAGCGGCACCCGGCGCCGCAAGGTCGGGATAGTAGGAGATATAGACGGCGCCGACGCCCTTGAGCGCCGATGCCCAGCTCGCGCGGTTCTCCCAGTCGAAGGAAGGGATGGCACTGCGCGAGCCGATGCGGACGGGAAGCCCCCGTACCACGAGCTGCTCGGYGATGCGCCGTCCGGTCTTGCCGGTACCGCCAAGAATGAGAATAGGCTTCGTGGTGTGTTCGGCAACTGTCACTTTGGCCTCCTTCACAAATATGAGCATTACTCACATTTGCAAATGTGATAAACCCTCATATTATGACCGTCAAGCAGAATCGTTGCGGGCCGGATGCCATGGAAATCGTGGAAGAGAACAAAGCCCTGCGCCGTGCGCCGAGCCAAAAGCGCAGCCAGGAACGCGTCGAACGCATGCTCGAGGCGGCGAGCGCGCTRATCTCGGAGGGCGGCAGCGATGCGATGCGGATGGGCGAAGTGGCCGAACGCGCCGGGGTGTCGATCGGTTCGCTCTACCAGTATTTTCCCGACAAGGGCGCGATCATCCGCACCCTGGCCGAGCGCTACAATGCCGAGGGCCGCGCCTGTATCGCCGAAGGCCTTGCTGGTCCCCACGACACGCTGGGGCTCATCGCCGCCTTCGGCGCGCTGATCGATACCTATTACGGCATCTTTCTCGCCGAGCCTGTCATGCGCGACATCTGGTCGGGCACCCAGGCCGACAAGGCACTGCGCGACATCGACCTCCGCGACAGCCGCGCCAACGGTGCGCTTTTGGCTGAGGCCTGGCTACGCGTTAGGCCGCAGGCGGATGCGGCAGACGTCGAGCGCAAGGCCTTTTTGATCATGTCATTGGGCGAAGCCACCATGCGGCTGGCCATTTCGGTCGAGCGCGCGGAGGGCGACGATCTGGTGGCCGACTACAAGCGCATGGCGCTGCGGGAGATCGAAGCGCTGTAGGTCGCCTGCTACCGTGAGACAGCCCCTCACCCTTACCCTCTCCCCGTAATGACGGGGAGAGGGGGGCGTCAACGTCGCGGCAGAGTCCCTTCTCCCCGTCCCTCACGGGGAGAAGGTCCCGGCAGGGGGATGAGGGGCAGCAAAAGCGCCCTGCTTCAAGCAACAAAAAACCCGCCACAAGGGCGGGTTCTTGATAACAAGCGAAACGGGTCGGCTTAGATGCCGAGGCCTTCGTAGCGCTTCTTGAACTTCGACAGACGGCCGCCGCGATCGAGCAGGTTGTGGTGGCCGCCGGTCCAGGCCGGGTGCGTGGACGGATCGATATCGAGGTTCATCGTATCGCCTTCCTTGCCCCAGGTGGAGCGGGTCATGTAGTCGGTGCCATCGGTCATGACGATCTTGATGGCGTGGTAGTCGGGATGGATGGAGGCTTTCATCGCTCTGTTCCTGCTGTCATGGCGCGGCTTGCGCAGGTATCCTGCGGCGATGCGCCTCTTTCGAAAATTCGAAGCCACGGCTAGATAGGCCACGGCTTCAGAAACGGTCGGCGTGCCTATACATCAGCCGATTTCGAATCACAAGGCCGCGCAGCCGGCAAATGGGCCGCGACCGAGAAGGAAACACGATGGCGAACACCACAACGGCCGCAACCCAAGAGCGCCGGCGTTCGCTGCGCCCGCTGAGCCGGCTCTCGCCCTATCTCTACCGCTATCCCAGGCTGGTGGTTGGCGCGATCATTTCGCTGGTGGCCGCCGCCGTCACCACGCTGACGCTGCCGATCGCCGTGCGCCGGATGATCGATCACGGCTTCTCCAGCGCCGATTCGAACTTCATCGCCAAATATTTCGCCATGCTGGTGGGGATTGCCGCCTTGCTCGCACTGGCCTCGGCCTGCCGCTACTATTTCGTCATCACGCTGGGCGAGCGCGTCGTCTCCGACATCCGCCGCGACGTCTTTTCCCATGTCACCTCGCTGTCTCCCGCCTTCTTCGACACGGCGATGTCGGGCGAGATCGTCTCGCGGCTCACCGCCGACACCACCCAGATCAAGTCGGCCGTAGGTGCCACGGCATCAGTCGCGCTGCGCAACCTCATATTGTGCCTGGGCGCGCTCACCATGATGGTGGTAACGAGCCCCAAGCTGTCCAGCCTTGTGATTGCCGCCATCCCGCTGGTCGTGGTGCCCCTGGTCGCCTTCGGGCGCTCGGTGCGGCGCAAGTCGCGCGCAGCGCAGGATACGCTTGCCGACGCCACAGCCTTCGCCAGCGAGCAGATCGGAGCGATCCGCACGCTTCAGGCCTTCACCAATGAAAGACTGGTCACGGGTAAGTTTGCCGCCGCTGTCGAGACGGCCTTCGCCGCCGCCCGCTCCTCGGTGCTGGCGCGCGCGGTGCTGACCTTTTTTGCGATCTTCATCATTTTCGCTTCGGTCGTGGCGGTGCTGTGGTTCGGCTCGCGCGACGTACTCGAAGGCACATTGTCGCCAGGCACGCTCGGCCAGTTCCTGCTCTATTCGGTGTTCGCAGCCGGCGCCATGGGCAGCCTGTCGGAAGTCTGGGGTGATTTGAGTTCGGCTGCCGGTGCCGCCGAACGCATCACCGAGATCCTGGCTGAAAAGCCGACTGTCGCCGCACCGGCCTCGCCGGTCGCCCTGCCGGCCAAAAGCAGTGGCGCGATCGAATTCCGCGACGTGACCTTCTCCTACCCTGTCCGGCCCGACCGGGCCGCGGTGCACGGTCTGAGCTTCACGGTAAAGCCAGGCGAGACGGTGGCCATCGTCGGCCCGTCAGGAGCGGGCAAGAGCACCGTCTTCTCGCTGTTGCTGCGGTTCTACGATCCCGAGGCCGGCGCGGTCCTGATCGACGGCGTCGACCTCCAGAAGGCCGATCCGCAAGCCGTGCGCGACCGCATCGCGATCGTGCCGCAAGACGTCACCATATTCGCCAGTACGGCGGCAGAAAACATCGGCTTTGGCCGGCCCGGCGCATCTCGCGCCAAGATCGAGGCCGCGGCCAAGGCAGCCCTTGCCGACGGCTTCATCGAAAAGCTACAGGACGGCTACGAAACGCAAGTCGGCGAACGCGGCGTGACGCTGTCCGGCGGCCAGCGCCAGCGCATCGCCATCGCGCGCGCCATCTTGCGCGACGCGCCGATCCTGCTGCTCGATGAAGCGACCTCCGCGCTCGACGCCGACAGCGAAAGACAAGTGCAGATCGCGCTCGAGCACCTGATGCAGGGCCGCACCACGATCGTGATCGCGCATAGGCTGGCGACCGTGCTCAAGGCCGACCGCATCCTGGTCATGGACGGCGGCGCGATCGTCGAGGAAGGCACGCACCAGAGCCTTGTCGCCAAGGGCGGCATCTATGCGCGCCTGGCCAAGCTGCAGTTCGACGCCGGCGCCGACGCCTTCAAGGGCGCCGCGGAGTAGGCTGGCCAGCCCTCACAAAAACGTCGCGATCTCCGACAGCGGGCGCTTGTCCATGGCGTGCACGGGAATCGTGGCACCTTCCTTGGGGTAGCCAACAACCATCAGGATGTAGGGCTTGTCGTGCGGGTCGCGGCCGCAGATCTCGTTGAGGAAGCTCATCGGATTGGGCGTGTGCGTAAGCGTGGCGAGACCGGCGCGGTGCAGTGCCGCGATCAGGAAGCCGGTGGCGATGCTGACCGATTCCGGCACGTAGTAGTTCTTGCGCGTCACACCATCCGCCGAACGGCTCTTGCGCTCACCGAAGACGCAGATCAGCCACGGCGCCTCTTCCAGGAACGGTTTTGACGCATCGGTTCCGAGCGGCGCCAGGGCCTTGAGCCATTCCTCGCCGGCACGGCCCTCGTAGAAGGCGCGTTCCTCGACCTCCGCCGCCTCGCGGATCCGGCGCTTGATATCGCCGTCGCCGATGACGGCGAAGTGCCAGGGCTGGTGGTTGGCGCCGTTGGGCGCCGTGCCGGCAGCCATGATGCAGGTCTCGATGATATCGCGCGGCACCGGCCGCGTCGAGAAATCACGCACGGTGTGGCGCGTCCTGATCTCGTCGTAGAACGACTGCGCGCCGGCACGCATCTCCTCGACCGGTATTTCCTGGTAGTCGGGCAGCGGAACGGTGCGGTATTGAGCAACTGGCATGTTCATCAAAGCAACTCGCGGCAAAAGTGACGTCAAAGAACCGGCACATTCGGCAAAATGGCCGGCATCGTCAATCGCCAGAGTACAAGCCTAGAACTTCACCACCAGGCCGGCGTTGACGCCATGTTCCTGCGCGCTGTTGGCGATCTGGCCGGTGTAGCTCAGGCCAAGGCTGGCCTTGGGCGAGATCGCGACGTCGAACCCGGCTTCGAGCAGCAGGGCATTGCGGGCGATCGGCGTGCCGTAGACGGCGAAGCTGTCGCTGCCGGCAAAGGCAACAATGCTGCTCGGGTTGACGTCGCCGAAGGCGTGGCGCCAGCCCAGCCCACCGCGGACAGCGGCGGTGGTGTCACCAAGGCTGACGTCGGTTGCAGCACGCAGGCCGAGCGTCGTGGTGGTGGCATTGAAACTCGTGTGTGCGCTTGAAAGGGCTGCTGCTCCGCCCGTCTCGGAAAATGCGTCGGTCGAGGTGCTTACGTAAGCGAGGCCGGCGAACGGCTCGAAGGCGAGCCGGCCCTTTTCGACCCGGTAGCCCGCCTCGACAAAGGCCTGCGCGGTGCCGGCGTCGTAATCGGCATTCAGTGTTTCGCTCAGGCCGGGGAACGACACGTTGCGGCTGGTTTCAACGGCGTGCCAGCTGTAGGCAACCCCGGCACGCAGGCCAAGCGCACCCCAGTCGCGACCGCCATAAGCACCGAGATGGAAGTTGTCGCTCGAACCGGACGAGGCGCGACCGTCGGCGTCGAAACTGGTGCGGCTGTAACCGGCGAGCAAGCCGAGCCTTAAGCCGTCGCCAACGAAAGTATCGCCACCGGCAAGCATGCCACCGGTGTTCTGCTCGAAACCGGCGGCGTTGCCGTCACCGTCGACCGAACGCCAGTTGCCGAGCGCCTGGCCCCAGGCGACGAAGCGGTCGCTGTCGGCGGCGACGAATTCGGCACCGCCTTCGCCATAGGCCATGACTGGTAGCGACGATGCTGCAACATCACCGAATGCCGAGCAGATGCGGTTGGAGGCGACATCGCGCAGCTGGCCGCTGGCCTCGATGAAGCTGCCCGAAAGCGAGGCATGGACCTCGCCGGAGAGCGCGTTGAGTGCAGCCCGCACCTGGTTTTCGCCGGTCGACAGGATCAAGGCGGCGCGGATCGGATTGTTCAGGGCGAGGCCGTCCACCGCCGAGCCTGATGCAATCTGGTTGCGGCTTTGGCCGACATCGCCGACCGAAATGTCGTTGCGGCTTAGCGACAACGTCACGTCGTTGCCGTCGCCACCGGTGTAATTGATGTGGTGGTCGAGGAAGACCAGCTTGTTGAGGTCACCAACGGAGGCGAAGGTGCCGGCTACCGCCTCCGTGCCGTCATTGGCGATCAGCACGAAGGGGCCGTTGAGCACGTTCCATGCGGCGCTGGTGGGCGGCGACAACAGCAGGTTGAGCGCAGCCCCCGAAATGTCGACGGTGCCGTTGACGTTGAGCCTGTCGGTGCCTGATGGCGTCGCCTCGACCTCGAACACGCCGTGATTGGCATAGTTGCCGTTGATCGTCTGGGTGCCGACAGAATTGCCGGCGCCATGAGTGGCACCGGCATTGACCGTGACATTGCCGCCGATGGCACCGGTGCCGCCGAGCCGGGCGCCCGACTTGACCTCGACCGGGCCGAGGATCGAACCAACGCCGCCGACGCCAACGACCAGCGTGCCGGCCTCGACGCTCGTGCCGCCTGTGTAGGTGCTGGTACCGGAAAGGGTCAATGTGCCGGTGCCGGTCTTGACCAGCTTGCCGCCGGTGCCGCCGCCGTCACCTCCGTCCTGTATCATACCCTCGATCAACTGGCTGCCGCTCAGACCGCCAAGAGTCAGCTGCTTTGAACCAAGCAAGACATCGCCGGCGCCCTGAAGTGAACCGATCGACAGCCCCGAGGCGGTGAGGCGCGATATGTCAACGAGGCCTCGTGAATTGTTGGTGATCGACGCGGTGTCGGCGGTTGCGGTGTGGCGAAACAACACGCGCCCGCTTGAATTGTTGATGATTCTGGCCTGTCCGGCGCGGCTTGCATTGCGGAAGATGGTGTCGCCGCGATTGTTGACGATCGTGGCCTGGTCCGCCGTCGCGTCGTCCTGGAAGGTCGTGTTGGTACCTGCTTCGTTGGTGATGTTGGCCCGCCCGGCCGAGCCGTTGGATTCGAAAACCGTGCCACCGTCGCCGCTGTTGGTGATAACGGCCTGACCAGCAGTGGCATCCTGGGAAAAGGCCACCTTGCCCGAGGCGTTTGTGATGGTAGATGACCCGGCGGTGGCACCTGCGAATTCGACGGAAGCGTACCAATTGACATTGATTGTCGCGGTCGACGCGGTACTACCCGCCAAAAACCGGATGGAACCGCCATCACCGACGTTGGGGTCATTGCTCGAGGCGGCGGTAAAATGAAGCGAGCCGGCGCTGGTGCCGTTCGCAAAATTCAGTGTAGTAAGATTCCCCGCACTGGATGGGCCGACGGTCACCTGTCCGCTGCCTAGCGCACCGGTTGCGGCAACATTGACAGTGCCAGCTTCGATCTTGGTGCCGCCGGCGTAGGTGTTGACGCCCGATAGCGTTAGCGTGCCGGTGCCGGTCTTGGTCAGACCGCCCGCGCCGGTCAGCGTGCCCCGATAGCTGGTATTGGCGTTCTGATCGACGGTAAGACCAACCGCCCCCATATCCACTGTGCCGCCGCTACCCGACAGCGCCGACATGATGAGGTTGTAGCCATTCAGGTCGAGTATTCCGCCATTGACGGTATATGCGCGGCTGACGCCAAAGGCGCCTGCGTTGCCGGCCCGCAGCGTGCCGCCACCCACCGTCCAGTCCTGTGTTCCGATGCCGCTCAATGTCCAGGTGCCGCTACCGCCCTTCTCGAAACGCTCGAAACCCTGGAACGGGCCGGACGGGCCGATACGGGAGAGGTCGAATATGGCGGAATCCGAACCGTTGAGGAGAAAGCCGTTGCCGGTGCCCTGAGCCACAACGTTGCCGTTGAAGATGGAACCGCTGAAGATGACGAGTGTGTTGTTGTTGCCTGTCAGTTCGACTGCGTTGGCGCGGGTCGTACCATCGCCGTTGAGGCCGCCCGAAATCGTGCCGGAATTGCTCAGCCACAGGTCATTGGCTGTAATGCGTACGCCCACGCCCCCGGCGCCATGCCATTGGCTCGTGGTACCGGCATCCATTCCATAGACCCCGCCATTGCCACCTGTGATGGTGCCGGAATTGCTGATCTGGGCAGAGCCTGGATTGTTCTCGAAGACGATACCGTCGCCACCGGCGCCGCCGCCTTTGGTGAAGGTGCCTAAGTAATCCGACTTGCCACCATCACCGCCGGTGATCGTACCGCTGGCCTCGTTAGCGATTGCAACGTCCCTGTCCCAGCCCGGAGCGCCATACATGCGGATGCCGGCGCCACCGTCGCCACCGCGGCTGGGGCCTTCGGCACCAGCCCCTCCAACGATCATGGCCTGATTGAGGTGCCTTCCCCCATTGGCGAGCACACCTGCGCCACCAGCGCCACCGGCACCTGGATCCGTTGTAAACACGATCGCAACGCCACCCTGCCCGCCGGTAATCGAGCCGCTGCGATTGGTGAGGCTGCCTCCGTCAACAAGGAAGAGGCCGGCGCCACCGCCGCCGCCGTAGCCACCTGCCCCGCCGGCACCGCCTTCGATGATGGCACCGTCATTGTTGAAGATGTCCGAGAAATACTGGAGGACAAGACCGACGCCACCGCCGCCGCCGCCGAAACCGAATTCTCCTCCCTTGCCGCCAGTGACAAGATACCGGGGCAGCGAAAATGTTGACGCGCCGGACAAATAGACACCGGCCCCGCCGCCGCCCCCGCCGCTACCCCAGCCCCAGGAAACATCGCCGGATTGGCCATTTTCCCCGGCTCCGCCCCAGGAAGAGAGACCCGGATACTGCTGCCAATTGGACGGCCAGTAATTGCCTGATCCGCCCGCCCCGCCAGTACCGCCAGTACCTGGTCCCGACGACGAATTAAGCGGTGCCGAACCGCCGCCGCCGCCACCCTCCCATGGGTTGCCGCGGCCGCCAGCAGCACCACCTTTTCCAGGAGTACCGTTATTGGCAACGCCGCTGTCCTGGCCGGGCAGACCGCCATCGCCACCGGCCCCGCCCGCGTGTCCGGGGTGAGCGGATGAACTGGCGCCGGCGCCACCGCCGCCGCCACCGACACCGCCTGCGCCGCCGAGGACTACCGCACCGGGCCAGTCCGGACCGCCGCCGCCCGCACCGCCGCCGCTGGTAATGGGGCCACCCGCCTGAGCGGCAGACAGCGTGCCGATCAGTATGACTAGCACCGGCATGCTGGCCAGCGCCGCTTTGTTCGCGCCCGCCGTCGCTCGCGCAAGCAGCACGCCGGCGCGCCCAATGCCGCGCCATCCCGACATCCGCCGCTGCGCCGATATCGGGAAACGTTCAATCTCACAAGCGGTTGAAAGGGCCGTCGTTGCGAGAAGTACCTTAATTATGAATCGCATGATGCCCCATTGCTCGCTGTGCCGGCAAACTGTCACAGTGCCCATTGAACCCACAGCATCATCCAGCTCCCGCCGCCGCGTCGCTTACAATGCCGGCGCAGCCTGCTTGGCAGATGGCGGCCGAATTTTTAGATTGCGCAAACGGTAATGAAAATACGGCAGGTGGCGTAGTTCGACACGGCATGGCCGAGAAACGGCACACGGTGCCTCGGCACCACAAGCGGCCACGCACGGTCAATGGCACGAGACGCTACGGCCGCCGATGCACCGCTGCAGCCAGGGGTAGCTGGACTACCGCGCCACGTGCCTGCCGGCGCTGCGGTCGGAGAAGATGCAGCCGCCGAGGAATGCGTCTTCGAGCGCGTTGTAGCCGTGATAGCCACCGCCGCCGAAGCCGGCGACCTCGCCCGACGCATAGAGGCCGGGGACGGGTTCGTCATCGGCGCCCAGCCGCCCAAGGTCTTGCCTGTCCGCACGTTGAGGCGGACGGCGATCAGCGGGCCGTTCTGGGGATCAAGGATCTTGTGCGCCCCTCATCCGCCTGTCGACACCTTCTCGCCGTGAATGACGGGGAGAAGAGACACTGCCGCAACGCTAACGCTCTCTCCCCGTCCCTCATGGGGAAGGGCAAGGGTAAGGGGCAGCTTGTCCGCAGCGAACCGGCGAGGAGGATCAATCAGGCCCCGTAGCGCTTCTTCAGATGCGTGGTGAAATGCACTGCATTGAGCTTTTCGCCGGTGGCGCGTTCGAGCAGTTCGGGCGTCGACCACAGCGATGCCTGCGACCAGATGTTGTCGCGGCGCCAGTTGTTGACCGTCTCGAAATGGCCGCGCGCGATCTCATCGTCGACCAAAGGATGCGCCTTGCTCAGTGCTGCCCATTGCTGGGCCGCCATCATCGCGCCCAGTGTATAGGACGGGAAATAGCCGAAGGCGGCACTTGGCCAGTGCACGTCCTGCATCGGGCCGTCGGCCGGGTTGTCGATGGTCGACAGGCCAAGATATTCGCGCATCTTGGCATCCCATGCCTCGGGCAGGTCCGACACCGACAGGCGGCCCGAGACAAGCTCCTGCTCCAGCTCGTAGCGCAGGATGACATGCAGCGGATAAGTGACCTCGTCGGCGTCGACGCGGATCAGGCCGCGCTCGACATGGTGCACATGCGGCAGGATTTCGTCCATCGACCAGCGCTCGCCAAGGTGCTGTTCGACCAAGGGCAGCGCCCAGCGCCAGAAGGACGGATTGCGGCCAAGCTGCTTTTCGACGAACAGGCTCTGGCTCTCATGCACGGCCATGCCACGCGCCTTGCCAAGCGGCCAGTGTGACCAGGCCTCGGGCAGGTTCTGCTCGTAAAGCGCATGGCCGGTCTCGTGCAGCACCCCCATCAGCGCGGACAGGAAATCGGAGGTCTTGTAGCGCGTGGTGATGCGCACGTCGGACGGCACGCCGCCGCAGAAGGGGTGGTGCGACACCGACAGGCTGCCGCGCGTCAGGTCGAAACCGACAGCGCCCATCATGGCAAGCCCAAGTTCGCGCTGGCGCTCGATGGCGTAGATGCCGGACAATGCGCGCACCGGGGTTTTCGCCTGACGCTCTGCCTGGACGGCCAATGCTTCGGGCACGAAGTCTTTCAGGAAGGCCTTGAGGTCGGTGAAAACAGGCGTGATATCCGCAGTGCGGTTGCCCGGATCATATTGCTCCATCAGCGCGTCGTAGGGGGCGAGGCCAAGCGCTTCGGAACGCAGGGCCGCTTCCTCGCGGACAAGCGCCACGATGCCTTCGAGCGCCGGCTGGTAACCAGCCCAGTCGTTCTTGGCGCGCAGGTCGCGCCACAGCTGTTCCGAGCGAAGCCGGGCGGAGGTCTGGCGTTCGACGAACTCCGACGGCAGACAGGTCATGTTGGTGTATTGGCGGCGGAATTCGCGCAGGGCGAAAACCTGTTCTTCGTTCAGTGCCTCCGTCTCGGCGGCATCGATCCAGTCGGCGATCTCGGGCGCGGTGGCCTGGCGGTGGTGCATGCCGGCGAGTGCCGAAAGCGCCTCCGCGCGCTTGGCGCCACCTCCAACAGCCATGTGCGTCGCCTCGTCGGCACCCAAAATGGCAAGCGCGTGTTCCAGCGCTTCGAGCTTGCGGCCGAGTTCGTCGAGCTTTGCGAAGGACATGGTGATTCCTCTGTCTCAAAATCGCGGCGAGAGGATACCAATCCGGTCACAATCGCAAGACAGTTCGAATGGACCAGCCCTTGCGGGGACGGCAAGTTGCGCGCACTTTGGCTTGGCTGGTAGCCGACGCAAAAAGTGCGCCCCCGGATCGCTCCGAGGGCGCAAGGCTTGGAAATTCACTGGTTGTCAGCGGCCGGCGTCGTGGCTGATCTGGCCATCGAGGCTGGAGACCTCCGACTGAAGCTGACTGTACGTACCTGCAGACAACATGCCGCCATAGCCTGCGTCGCTCACGGCAGTTCGGCGTATCGCTGCGTCCTCGCCCCTGAGTTGGCGCGCCTCGGCTGTGCTGATCCGCTTCATATGCCGATCGTTGGCAATGCGGGCGTCGTCATTGCGCAGTTCGGTGAGGATAACGCCAACCGGGTGGACCTGTGGCTGTCCTGAAATTGGCAATTGCGAACCCGTGACATCACCGCCACTAGGGGAACCTTGAGTCTGGGGCCCCATCTCATGGTCCCTTGCAAGGGCGGAGGCCATCGGAGCGGAGATGAGGAGTGCGGCAAGCGCCGCCTTGAACATCATAGAGCGCATGTCTTGCGTCTCCTAGAACTGTGGGGCGGCTTTCGCCCCAGCATTGCGATCCGTCTAGAAACGTCGAGTCACGGTGGGAGGCCATCGCCGGCGTTTCTCGGACTGCATCTGGAGTCTAGGTCACGCTCCGAACGAAGCATAATTAAGAAAAAATAATTTTTGGATCCGCCACAAGGACCACGATTGCGGCACACTGGCCACAAACCAGCCACACATGGGGCAGGCACGTTTCACACGAAATCTTGATCTGGCGTGAGGTGAGCTTGATATCGATGCGGCGGTTGTTGGCGCGAGTGACCAGTGCTGCCCTGGAAGTCTTCAGGCATCGCCATCAAGTGCCCGAACGACAAGGAGGAGACTACCACAATGGCAGCCCCCTCCAATTGGTTCATATACAGATACAGCTTTTGATCAGCACCTTGTTGTTATGGGTTTCGGCGCAGGCCGAAACCCGGCAGATCACCGCGACGTCGGCGCACAATACCAGGCAGCATGCCCCGGCATGCAAGCCGAGCGCGGCTGGCCGGAGATCGGCAGTTGCGA
Source organism: Aminobacter sp. P4_H6_2 (assembly GCF_056400805.1). Classification (NCBI taxonomy): domain Bacteria; kingdom Pseudomonadati; phylum Pseudomonadota; class Alphaproteobacteria; order Hyphomicrobiales; family Phyllobacteriaceae; genus Aminobacter; species Aminobacter sp. P4_H6_2. Next base: position 8,268 of record NZ_JBFUKO010000017.1, on the reverse strand, counting down.
CCCGGTATTGTCGTTTTCGCCCAGGCTCTGTGATGCTTCACGCGAATGCGACCGTTCGTGACCACCGCCGGCGTGATCGTGTCCACCGCGCGCGAATGCGGTGGCCATAGGAGCGGAAACGAGGACTGCAGCTAAAATCGCTGTAAATGCCATAGAGCGCATTGTTGCGACTCCTGAAAATGCCGGGCGGCGAACCGCCACAGCGCTAGCTGTCCGTCAAGAAGCGTCGAGTCGTGGTGGGAGGCCGTCATCGGCGTTTCCCGGACTTGAACCCGGATTATAGATCTGGCGGAGGCCGGAGCAAAATTAAGAAAAAGTAATTTTGGAGTTTACTCGATCTACCCCAGTCAGGGCTGGAAACATCGAGCCGATGCCCTATGTACAAATGGCCAATTCGTTCACGAAATCTTGATTCACCGTTCCGTGAGCTTGAGTTCGATACGGCGGTTCTTGGAACGTGCCTCGGCGGTGTCGCTTTCGTCAAGCGGCTGGAACTCGCCAAAGCCAGCTGCGACGAGACGGTTGGCCGGAACGCCGTTTTCGATCAGGAACTTGACCACCGAGGTCGAGCGCGCCGAAGACAGCTCCCAATTGTCGCGATAGCGGCCCGTGCCGGACAGCGGGATGTTGTCGGTGTGACCATCGACACGCAGCACCCAGTTGATCTCCGGCGGGATTTCCTTCTGCAGCTCCAAGATGGCGTCGGCGAGTTTTTTCATCTCGCCCTTGCCGGCCTCGTTGATCTGCTCGGAGCCGGTCGGAAACAAGACTTCCGACTGGAACACGAAACGATCGCCGACAATGCGGATGTTTTCGCGGTCGGACAGGATCTCGCGCAGGCGGCCGAAGAAGTCGGAACGGTAACGGTTGAGTTCCTGCACGCGCTGGGCCAATGCGACGTTCAGGCGGCGCCCGAGATCGGCGATCTTGGTATTGGATTCCTTGTCGCGGGTCTCTGAAGCGTTGAGCGCGTCTTCGAGCGCGCCGATCTGCCGGCGCAGGGCCGAGATCTGCTGGTTGAGCAACTCGACCTGGCTGAGTGCGCGCTGGCTGATCTGGCGCTCACCTTCGAGCTCTCCGGTCAGCGAACCAATGCGCGCGTTGGCCTCGGCACCGGCGCCCGAGCCTTGGGAGAGCAATTGCTCAAGCCGGCTTTTCTCGCTCTCGGCAGCCGACAGGGACGCCTGCAGATTGGCGAGCGCATCCTCGGTGTCCTGGGTGTTGGAGCGTTCGAGCGCCAAAAGCTGGGTCAACTCATTGATCTGCGAATTGAGCCGGGTCAGCACCTGGTCCTTGCCCGAGATTTCGCGGCTGAGCAGAAACTGCGCCAGCACGAAGACCGAGAGAAGGAACATGATGGCCAAAAGCAGCGTCGACAAAGCGTCGACGAAACCGGGCCAATAGTCGATGCGGCGGTCGCCGCGCCGCCCGCGCGCCAATGCCACCTTAGTGCACCCCTTCCTTCTTCAGGGCGTCGGCGATCTTTTCCAGCGTAATGCGCATCGCCTTTTGCTCGTCCGACTGCGCCTCGACCCAGTCGCGCATGATCTGCTGCTCGGAGCGCATGTTCTTGACCAGGCCGGAGATGCCGTCGGCCAGATTGGCCATGGCAGCGGCAACGCGCGGGTTCGACCCGCCGTGCTCCTGCATGTTGCGCAAGCGCTCGGACAGCACGCGGATTTCGTCGGAAGAGTCGTTCTTGGCATCAGCTACGACCATGTCGGAGGATAGGTCGGTCACGCTGGAGAGCCAGTTTTCCAACTCGGTGTAAAAACGCGTCTGGGCGCGCCCGGCCTGGAGGTCGAGGAAGYCGAGCACCAAGGAGCCGGAGAGGCCGAACAGCGACGACGAGAACGCCGTGCCCATGCCTTGCAGAGGTGCTGCAAGGCCAGCCTTCAGCGATTCGAGCACGGCAGAGGCGTCGCCCGTGCCGGGATCGAGCGACTGGATGGTTTCGCCGATCGAACCGATGGTCCCCAGCAGGCCCCAGAAGGTGCCAAGCAGGCCAAGGAAGACCAGCAGGCCAACGAGATAACGCGAGACATCGCGGCTTTCGTCGAGACGGGTGGCGATGGAATCGAGCATCGTCCGCATCGAGTTGGTTGACAGCGCCATCGCCGAGGAACGGCCAAGCATCGCCTTCATCGGCGCGAGCAGCACCGGGTGCGTGGCTTCGGAGCCGGCGCGGAAGGAGTTGACCCAGCGCACTTCGCGGAACAGGCGGCCGACCTGGACAAAGGCGAGCCCGATACCGATGACAAGCACGCCGATGATCAGGCCATTGAGCCCGGGATTGGTGACGAAAGCGCTGGAGATCTGACGCGTCAGGATCGCCGCGATGAAGGCGACAATCGCCAGGAAGATGATCATCGTCAGCAGGAACACCTGCGGAGAGGACAGGCGGTGCGGATCGTAGTTCAGCACATCGGAGCCTTTGCCCACCCCGAGAGATTTCAACAATGCCATCGGCGCCCCGGTTCTAGTTCCCTGCAATTGGAGCCCGCGTATCCGTTCGGACGCGCATGGGTGATTCCATCGCTTTGAAGTCTACGCGCCGCACTTTTGGGAAGTTTCGGCGCGATGCGTTAGTGGACTACGACTGTAAGCGGAAATGTGACGAAAATGAAAGACGCTTGCGCGCCCCGCCCCTTCGATCGCGTTGCAATCAGAGCCGCGCCACCACAAGGAGGTCGATCATCGCCGCGACATGCAACCCAGCGCCGGTGATGACGAAGCTATGCCAGACGGCACTTTGGAAGCGCAGCCGCTGCCAAGTGTAGAAGACCACGCCGCAGGAATAGACCATGCCGCCGGCAAACAGCAGCCACAGCGTGGCGGATGGCAAGGTGGCGATCAGCGGGCGCAGGATGACGACCCCGCTCCAGCCCATTGCGAGATAAAAGGCGATCGCCAGCCGGTCGAGCCGTCCGGGCAAGAAGAGCTTGATCGCCATGCCGGCGATGGCCGCCGACCAGACGATTCCGGCCATCAAGCTTGCAGTGACACGATCGTCTAGCTGGACGAGGAACGGCGTGTAGGTCGCGGCGATCAGCAGGTAGATGCCGGCATGGTCGAAGCGGCGCAGCACCCATTTTGCCGGCGAGATCGGCCACAGATTGTAGACGCACGACACCGACAGCACGGTGAGCAGCGCCACCACGAAGACCACTGCGGCGAGATATTCGCCGGTGGCGGTGTGGGAGGCGGAGATCGCCAGCAGCACCGATCCGGCGGCGACGGCAAGCACGATGCCAATCGCATGGACGATGCCGTCGGCAATGAGTTCCGCACGCGAATGGGTGAAGCGCCCGACAAAGGGCACAGCAATCTCAGGCTTGCGGTGATTGTCCGTCATGATCCGTCCCTGCGCGGCCCTTAATATGGGCAGCAGCACGGAACGAAGGCAAGAAGCCTGCGACGCGGCGGATCAGCGCGGCGTAACCGGCCGCTTCAGCGTCTTGATGAGCGCGCGGTGGATGGTTTCGTTGCCGGCTACAATCGAGCCGCCATCGAGCATGTCCTGGCCGCCCTTGTCGTCGGAGACAAAGCCGCCGGCTTCACGCACCAGAAGGATGCCGGCAGCGACGTCCCAAGGCGACAGCGCGGTTTCCCAGAAACCGTCCATGCGTCCGGCAGCGACGTAAGCAAGATCGAGTGCGGCCGAGCCGAGACGGCGGATGCCCGCGACTTCGCCCATGACGTTGCGCAGTTCGAGCAGGAAGTTGCCGTGATGACCGCGACCGAGATGCGGCATGCCGCAGCCGATGACGGCATCCGACAGCTTGGTGCGGCCGGAAACGCGCAGGCGGCGATCGTTGAGGAAGGCGCCACCACCGCGCTCGGCGGTGTAGAGCTCGTCCATCGCCGGGTTGTAGATGACCGCGGCGACGATCTGGCCCTGACGTTCCAGCGCGATCGAGATCGAAAACACCGGAATGCCGTGCAGGAAGTTGGTGGTGCCGTCGAGCGGATCGACGATCCAGCGGTGCTGGTCGTCCTCGCCGGGGACAACGCCGCGCTCTTCCATCAGGAAGCCGTAGCCGGCGCGCCCCTTCGACAGCTCGGCAAACAAAATGTCCTCGGCCTTGCGGTCGGCCTGGCTGACATAGTCGCCCGGGCCTTTCAGCGAGACTTGCAGGTTTTGCACTTCGCCGAAGTCGCGAGACAGCGAGCGGCCGGCCTTCATAGCGGCCTGCACCATAACATTTAGGATCGCTGAACGCGCCATGATCTAGAACTTTCCGTTGCCGTGCTCAGTCCGCGCGGCGGACGTAGGTGAGCTCGTTGGTGTCGACAATGATGCGCTCGCCCGAAGAAATAAAGGGCGGCACAAGCACGCGGACGCCGTTTTCCAAAACTGCCGGCTTGTAGGACGAAGCAGCCGTCTGCCCCTTCACCACCGGATCGGCTTCGCTGATCGTCAGCGTCACCTGGTCGGGCAGCGCGATACCGATCGGACGCTCGTCATAAAGCTCGACCGTGACCATCATGCCGTCCTGAAGGAACGCGGCGCGATCGCCGACGAAATCCTTGAGCAGCTCGAGCTGTTCGTAGCTGGCAGTGTCCATGAACACCAGCGCATCGCCCTGCTCGTAGAGGAACGAGAAGTCCTTCTGCTCGAGGCGGACCTTTTCGACCGTCYCGGCCGAGCGGAAACGCTCGTTGAGCTTGGTGCCGTTGATGAGGTTCTTCAGTTCGACCTGATTGTATGCACCGCCCTTGCCGGGCTTGACGTGATTGGTCCTGACCGCCACCCAGAGGCCGCCGTCATGCTCGATGACGTTGCCGGGACGGATTTCGTTGCCGTTGATCTTGGCCATGGTTGGGTTCCGGAAGAGAGGTTTGCGCCGGAAGGGGCGCTATCGGCGCCTCCAAGACCACAAAACGGCTTTTTAGGCAAGAGAAGTCGCGATTTTCGCGATATCAGCGAATGCGGTTTGCGCGCTCCAGCGCCTGTTTCATCTCGACATCGGTCAGGCCGCGCAAGAAGTCGTCCATCTCCGGATCATTAAGCCCGGCGCGCCGAGCATTGATGTACCAGGCCGCGGCGAGAATGGAATCGGGATCGACGCCGATGCCGCCCATGTAAAATTTAGCGAGACGGTTCTGGGCGGCAACATTGCCGCCATCAGCCGCGAGCTTCATCCAGCCGAAAGCCGACTTCAGATCACGCTCGCCGCCGCGCCCGTCGGCCATCCAAAGCCCGAGGTCGAACTGGGCCGAGTCATAGTTCTGCCTTGCGGCGCGCACGAGCAGCAGGCGTGCCTGCTTGTCGTCGCGGCGCTTGCCGCCAACGCCGTTGGCATAGACCTCGGCCATGGCATATTGCGCATCCGCAAGCCCTGTCGCCGCCGCCCGTTCATAATAGGGAACTGCCTTTTCCAGGCCCTTGCCCCCCGGCTCGCGCTGCACCAGCATCTGGGCGTAATTGAACTGGGCGAGGCGGTTGCCGGCTTCCGCCGCCGACTGCATCAGGGCGCTGGCAGCCTTGTCGTCGCGGGTGACATAACGCCCGTCGAGCAGCAACAACGCATACTGGAACTGCGCTTCGGCAACGCCTTGCTCGGCGGCGCGCTCGTACCATTTGGCCGCTTCGCCATCATTGCGCGCCACGCCCAGGCCCCGCGACAGGATTTCGGCCACCAGGGTCTGCGCGGCAGCATCGCCAGCCTCGGCGCGCGGCAGCGCCAGATTGTAGGCCGTCATGTAGAGGCCACGCTGGAACGCGCCATATGCCTCATCGGAAGGCTTGCCGCCAAAACGATTTGGGTCGATGCCATCAGGCGCCTTGGCTGCCGGATTGGCACCGAGATCGGGGGCTCCCGCCGGCGCCGGAGCGGCAACAGGCGCTGGCAGTGGCGCGGGCGTCCTGTCCAGCGGCATGGGCGCTGGGCCGAAGCGGTTGGGATCGATGGGGTCGATCACCTTGCCGAGCGAAGGAACCGCACCATGGTCGGACGGCGGAATCGGTGCGCTCTCGACAGCAATCGCGGGCTCGAGCCCAAAGCCCAGGCACAGCAAAGCGGCGAGAAAGCGCGAACGATTCATTGATGGCTACTCCTCGAAGCGCGGCGCGGTTTCGTCGAGCAGCGCATTGGCGCGGGCCACCGCCTCGCGCGGGTCGATGCCTTCGCCGAACACCGCCGACGATAAGGCAACAAACTCGACGCCTGTTTCCGCAACCGCCTGCACTGAAGCGATGTCGGAGCCGGCCATGACGATGCAGGGAATCTCGATCATCTCGGCCCACCACTGGCCAAGCGAAAGGTTGCGCGAATGCGGCTCAGGCTTGTTGTCGTAACCGAAGCGACCAAAGAAGATGTAATCGGGCCGCTCCTCGCCAAGTTCGAGCGCATCGTCGCGCGTCTTGGCGCCGCCGACGCCGACCATCATGCGCTCCTGGTAGTGTTCGACGGCTTCGGCCAGCTCCGCCTTCTTGCCTTCGATATGAATGCCGTCGGCCTGGACGCGGCCGGCAACGCGGGTGTCACCAGCAACGACCACGGCCACGCCGGCCGCGCGTGCGGCGACGGCTACCTTTTCGGCAAAGCTCTGGAACGAGGCTTCATCGACGCCCTCGCCCGGAAGGATGAGTGAAGCGACGTCGCCGCCGGACAAAGCCGCCTCGACATCCCCGGRCGAAACCGTAGGCGGCGCGATCAGCACGATGCGGCAGCGTTTGGGCGGCTTGTTTGCGTTCATGTTCTTCGATCCGGGTGCTTGACGCCTATGCAAGGCGATCATGTTTGCATTGGGGCATAGAACAAAGTGCCGCCGTTGAACAGGACGCGCGGCACTGCCCAAGCATATCAAAAGATTGGCGCGGCACTCGCCAACATCCAGCGATCCAGCTATCTCCGGGGAGAAAGGTCGCCCATGACTTCGCTTCTGCTTGATCCATGGTTTTACGCCGCCGCCGTGCCGGCGGTGATTCTCGTCGGCCTGTCGAAGGGCGGCTTTGGCGGTGCGGTCGGGTTTGTCGGCGTGCCGCTGATGGCGCTGGTGATCTCGCCGGTGCAGGCGGCGGCGATCCTGCTGCCGATTCTCATCTTGATGGACGTGGTGTCGCTGTGGACGTGGCGCGGCGTCTTTGACCGCACGATCCTCTGGCAAATGCTGCCGGGGTCGATCATCGGCATCGGCATCGGCTGGCTGACGGCATCGGTGGTGACAGCCGACAATGTACGTTTCATCGTCGGCGCCATCGCCTTCGCGTTCGTGGCGCGCTGGCTCTACACCAGCATCCGCCACGGCGCCGACCACAAGGCCGAGCCGAACCGCATCGCCGCCGCCTTCTGGGGCTCGATTGCCGGCTTCACCAGCTTCGTCGCCCATGTCGGCGGCCCGCCCTTCCAGGTCTACACGCTGCCGCTCAGGATGGACCCAAAGGTGCTCACCGGCACAAGCGTCATCTTCTTTGCCGTGACAAACGCCATCAAGCTGGTGCCCTACTTCGCGCTTGGCCAGTTCGGCACAGCCAACCTCGCCGCCTCGCTGGCTCTGATGCCGCTAGCGCCCTTGGCGACACTCGCCGGAGCCTGGCTCGTCAGGCGGATGCGGCCGGAGATCTTCTACCCCTTCACCTACGCCACGGTGGCAATCGTGGCGCTGAAATTGCTCTATGATGGTGTGGTCGACTTTCTGTGAGGATGACCGGGCTCGGGCGAACTAGATTCGCAGCGACAAGGGAGAAAACGTCATGGGAAAATACGAGGAACACCTCGACAAGAACCCAGCCAATCACCAGCCGCTGACGCCGCTGAGCTTTCTCGAACGCGCGGCCAAGACCTTTCCCGACCAATTGGCCATCATCCACGGCAGCCAGCGCACAAGCTATCTTCAATGGTGGCAGCGTTCACTGAAGCTTGCCTCAGCACTGGCCAAGCAAGGCATCGGCAAGGGCGACACGGTAACGGTGATGCTGTCCAACACGCCGCCGATGTTGGAAGCGCATTTCGGTGTGCCGATGACCAAGGGCGTGCTTCATTCCCTCAACACGCGGCTCGATGCGGCGATCATTGCCTTCCAGCTCGACCATGCGGAGACAAAACTTCTGATCGTCGATCGCGAATTCTCAAGCGTGGTAAAGGAGGCGCTGGCGCTGGCCACGGTGAAGCCGCTGGTGGTCGACTATGATGATCCCGAATACCCCGCAGATGCCCCCTACCCCAAGGGCGAACGCATCGGCGCCATCGACTACGAGGACTTCGTCGCATCGGGTGACCAGAATTTCGCCTGGTCGATGCCCGACGACGAATGGGACGCGAT
>NZ_JBFUKO010000016.1:0-26799 GCF_056400805.1 Aminobacter sp. P4_H6_2 | reverse complement strand
CGATGAACTCGAGCGCCGCCGGCTCAAGCTTGAAGCAACACTTGCGACAAGACGCCCGGCAAGCCACGAGGGGAAGAACGGTACAGAGTCGAACGGTGTGACCGGCTACGGCCAGGCACTCAAGCTGTCCAGCGAGTTCATCGCCGGGATCGCGGTGGGTGTCGGTCTGGGTTGGATCATCGATCGGCTGGCGGGCACGTCGCCTTGGGGCTTGATCGTGTTTCTGCTGCTTGGCTTCGGTGCCGGTGTGCTCAATGTCCTGCGTTCAGCGGGAATGGTTACGGAAGCCGGCATCAGGTCGGCCGATAAGCGGCCGGACGAGCCGGAAAAGAAATAGTAGCGCTGCAAGGCGCAATTTAGGCGAAGGGGGGCCAGCGTGGCCAACGATCCTATTCATCAGTTTCAGATCTCGAAATTGATTCCGATCGAGATCGGTGGCCTCGATTTCTCCTTTACCAATTCGGCTGCCTTCATGGTCGCTACAGTGGTCTGCGCCGGAGCCTTTCTGTTCCTGACGACGTCGAGCCGCGGCCTGGTGCCGAGCCGCATGCAGTCGGTTTCGGAAATGTCCTACGAATTTGTGGCCTCGATGCTGCGCGACGCCGCCGGCTCGCAAGGCATGCGGTTCTTTCCGTTCGTGTTTTCGCTGTTCATGTTCGTGCTCGTCGCCAACCTGCTCGGCCTGTTCCCTTACTTCTTCACCGTCACCAGCCATCTCATCGTCACCTTCGCGCTGGCGCTGCTGGTCGTCGGCACGGTCGTTGTCTACGGCCTCATGAAGCACGGCTTCGGCTTCTTCAAACTGTTCGTGCCGCAAGGCGTGCCTGGGATCCTGGTGCCGCTGGTGGTGCTGATCGAGGTGATCTCGTTCCTGTCGCGCCCGGTTAGCTTGTCGGTTCGTCTTTTCGCCAACATGCTGGCTGGCCACATCACGCTTAAGGTTTTTGCCGGTTTTGTGACCTCCCTTAGCGCGCTCGGCGCTGTCGGAGTTGCCGGCTCGCTGCTGCCGCTGCTGATGACGGTCGCCATCACCGGTCTGGAAGTCCTGGTCGCGTTCCTGCAAGCCTATGTGTTTGCGGTGCTGACCTGCATGTACCTCAACGACGCCCTGCATCCGGGCCATTGAGCAAGAATTCGTCGGCGGCTTGCCGCCGGTGGGGAAATCGCAACTAAGTTTCGATCCACAAGGAGTTGGACAATGGAAGTAGACGCAGCAAAGGCAATCGGCGCAGGCATCGCCTGCCTCGGCATGGGTGGCGCAGCCATCGGCCTCGGTAGCATTTTCGGTAACTACCTGTCGGGCGCACTGCGCAACCCGTCGGCAGCTGATGGCCAGTTCGGCCGCCTGATTTTCGGCTTCGCCGTGACCGAAGCTCTCGGCATTTTCTCGCTCCTCATCGCCCTGCTGCTCCTCTTCACCTGAGAACCGGCTAAGCGATTGAACCGGCCGCGCGTTGCGGCCGGTAGGATGGACAGGGGAAAGAGATGTTTGTCACACCGGGTTATGCCGAGGAAGTCGCTCCTGCGGCTGGAGCAACTCAGACCGATGCCGGTACCGGGGCTCACACGAGCACGGGCGTTGAGCACGGCGCAAAAGGCGTTTTCCCGCCCTTTGATTCGTCGTCCTATCCTTCGCAGCTCTTGTGGCTCGCGATCACTTTCGGCCTGTTTTATCTCTTCTTGAAAAACGCCGTGCTGCCGCGTGTCGGCGGTATCCTTGAGGTGCGTCGCGATCGCATCGCAGGGGATCTCGACCAGGCCGCCCGGATGAAGTCCGAGGCGGATGCGGCGGTTGCCGCTTACGAGCAGGAGCTTGCCGCGGCGAAAGCCAGGGCAAACGTCATCGGCCTGGAAGCACGCGACGCTGCCAAGGCGGAAGCCGAAGCCAAGCGCAAGGAAGTTGAAGCCGGGCTTGACCAGAAGCTCACCACGGCTGAGGCTCGCATTGCTACCATCAAGGCTAACGCCATGAAGGAAGTGGGCTCCATCGCTGAGGACACCGCTGCGGCGATCGTCCAGGCTCTGGGTGCCGGCAAGGTCGACAAGGCCGACATCGCTGCTGCCGTCAAGGCAGCGGGCAAGTAGGAGCAAGGCCATGGACGCAACATTCTGGGCCACAGTCGCTCTCGTCATTTTCATCGCACTTGTCCTGTACCTGAAGGTGCCGGGCATGCTGTCGAAATCGCTCGATGAGCGTGCCGACCGCATCCGCGCCGAGCTCGAAGACGCACGCAAGCTGCGTGAAGAAGCCCAGCAGCTGCTCGCCGAGTATCAGCGCAAGCGCAAGGAAGCCGAGAAGGAAGCCGCCGACATCGTCGAGTCGGCCAAGCGCGAAGCCAGCCTTCTCGCTGAAGAAGCACACAAGAAGACCGAAGAGTACGTTGCTCGCCGGACCGCGCTTGCCGAGCAGAAGATCGGCCAGGCGGAGCGCGAGGCGGTCAACGAAGTCCGCGCCAGCGCAGTCGACCTTGCGGTCGAGGCGGCCCGCCATATCCTTGGCGGCAAAGTGGACGCCAAGACCAGCACCGAGCTGTTCAAGGGTTCGGTTCAGGAACTGAAGGCCAAGCTCAACTAAGTCGAGCAGGCCAAACGAATATGAAAAAAAGCCGCTGGAATTTCCGGCGGCTTTTTTGTTGCCTGACGGTGAGTTCGTGGAGGCAGTCCGAGGCGAGTGCGTCCTTCGCGCCTCGAAGTTGGGGGCGATCAGTCCCTGAACGGTGCGAAGGAAATGCGGTGCAGGCGAAGCGACGCGCCGTGCTCGACGATCGCGGCGCGATGGCGCGCGGTGGCGTAACCCATGTGGACTTCGAAGCCGTAGCGATTGTCGTTTGAGCCGCAGGCAGACATCATCCGGTCGCGTGTCACCTTGGCGACGATCGAAGCCGCGGCAATGGATTGCGAACGCTGATCGCCCTTGACCAGTGCGCGGCAGGTGCAGGCAAGGCCGGGCGGGACGTCGCGGCCGTCGGCGAGCGCTGATTTGGCAATCATGGGCAGGCCTGCCAGCGCCCGCCGCATCGCTTCGAGACTGGCCTTGCGGATATCGCTTCGGTCGATGCTGTCGGCCGAGACGGATGCGACAGCGACGCCGAGCGCCTTGCTAAGCACTTCGTCAAACAGCTTCTCGCGCTGCACCGCCGAAAGACGCTTCGAATCATCAAGCCCAGCTGGAATGTTGTCGGGGTCAAGCACGACGGCAGCCGCCACGACCGGGCCGGCAAGTGGCCCACGCCCGGCTTCGTCGAGCCCCGCGCATGGCCACAGGCCAGCTGCCATCGCCTTCTTTTCGAAGGCGAAGTCGGGCTTTTCGATGAATTCGAAGAGGGGCGGAGAATCGGAACGCGGTCGAGCCATATTGCGGCGATGCTCGCATCGGCTCCGATTCTCCGCAAGTCTTTCCCGACCGATTGGGGCGGCGGTCAGGAAAGGTACACCGTCAGCTGGCCACGGGGAGGGGCCGGACGGGGTGGTGGAGGCGGACCGGCAATGCGGTCCGCCGTATCGGTCAAAGCAGCGTCAGCTGCAACTGGTCCTTGGGGGCGGCTTCAAACAGGTCGGTCCTGAGCGGCGTGCGCACGGCGTTGAGGCCCAGGCGCTGGGCGGCGATCTCGAAGCGGCGGCCTATCTGCCAGGCATAGGGACCTTTGCCCTTCATGCGCTTGCCCCACTCCGAATCGTAATCCTTGCCGTCGCGCATCGAGCGGATCAGCGACAGCACATGGCGATAGCTGTCGGGATAATGACGCAGCAGCCAGTCCTTGAAGATCGGGCTGACTTCGAGAGGCAGGCGCAGGATGACGTAGCCTGCGCCGGTCGCACCCGCGGCCTTTGCCGAATCGAGAATGCGTTCGATCTCCTGGTCGGTGAGGCCGGGGATGATGGGGGCGACCATCACCGAGACGGGAATCCCGGCATCGGACAGTTGCCTTATCGCCTCAAGCCGCTTGGTCGGGGTCGCGGCACGTGGCTCCATGGTACGGGCCAGCATGCGGTCGAGCGTGGTGACCGAAAGCGCGACCTTGGCCAGGCCCTTCTCGGCCATGCGGCTGAGGATATCGATGTCTCTGACAACCATTGCCGACTTGGTGACGATGCCGACCGGATGGTTGCGCGCCTCCAGCACTTCGAGCACTTCGCGCATGATGCGCCAGTGCTTTTCGATCGGCTGGTAAGGGTCGGTGTTGGTGCCGATGGCGATGGTTCGCGGCTGGTAGCCGTCCTTCGACAGCTCGCGGTCGAGCAGTTTTGCCGCATCGGGCTTGGCAAACAGCTTGGACTCGAAGTCGAGCCCAGCCGACAGGCCCATATAACTGTGCGTCGGCCTGGCGAAGCAGTAGACGCAGCCATGCTCGCAGCCGCGATAGGGATTGATCGAGCGGTCGAAGGAGATGTCGGGCGACTCGTTGCGGGTGATGATGGTGCGCGGCTTCTCGACCTGGACCTCGGTCTTGAAAGGCGGCAGCTCCTCAAGCGTGCTCCAGCCATCGTCGAAGACGTGGCGGCTCACCGGCTCGTAGCGCCCGGAAGGATTGACGCCAGCACCTCGGCCGCGCCTGCGCTCGTGATTGATGCGCAGGCCGCTTTCCTCGATCATGGCATTGGCCATTCCGGCTCCGCCGCCCTTGAAAGCGGCAATATCGGCCCGTGCAATGGGTTCCATTTCACTATCTCCCGAAGGGAAAAGCACCGCCCGTCGATTCGTTCGGCATGAAACTATTCCTATTGTGAAAAAGAGAACAAAGCAAGAACTTTGTGGTAGGAGCAGAGAAGCTGGCGCTTGRGCCGGCTTTCGGATATGCGGCTAGATATGCTGAGCGTTCTGATCGAGACCAAGGACGACGAGGAGGGGCTGGCGCGTACGCTGGCCTCGCTGGTCGGTGGTGCGGTCGAAGGTGTCGTGCGCGAGGTGATCGTCTGCGACCGCGGCTCGACCGACCAGACCCATTATGTCGCCGAGCATGCCGGCTGTGCTTATGTCGCCAGCGGCGGCATTCAGGCAGGCATAGCGCAGGCCAAGAGCGATTGGCTGCTTCTGATCGAGCCCGGCGCGCGCCTTGCCGAGGGCTGGACCGAGAGCGTCGTGCGCCATATGAGCCGGCTGGCGATGGCCGCGCGCTTTACGCGCTCAAGAGCGAGCAACCGGCCGTTCTGGGAGCGGGTGACCTCACGGCCGCGCGCGCTGGAGCAGGGGCTGGTCATCACCAAGAAGCAAGCGGCGGTTCTGGGCCGCAACGGAGCCGATGCCGAAGGCATCGCGCGCGGGCTGGCGATGAAAACGCTCGACGCAGAAATCGTCGTCGCGCAGCGCTAACTGGTTCAGTCGAATATCACGCCGGCTTGGCCCCACCGCGCCTGAGATGCTCGTCGAGGCGCGGCATGATCTCCACGAAATTGCACGGCATGTGGCGGTAGTCGAGCTGTGCCTTGAGGATGCCGTCCCAGGCGTCGCGGCACGCGCCTGGCGAACCCGGCAGCACGAAGACGAAAGTGGCGTTGAGCACGCCGCCGGTGGCGCGTGACTGGATCGTCGACGTCCCGATCTTGTCGTAGGAGATGCGGTGGAAGAGGGCGGAGAAACCGTCCATCCGCTTTTCGAAGATCGGCTCCAGTGCATCTGGCGTGACGTCGCGTCCCGTGAAGCCGGTGCCGCCGGTGGTGATGATCACGTCGATCTCGGGATCGAGCGACCAGGTGGTGACGCGGTCGCGGATCTGGTCCTTGTCGTCGGTGACGATGTCGCGTGCCTTCAGCACATGACCGGCCTCGGTGATGCGGTCGGCGAGCGTCTGGCCCGATCTGTCGTTTGCCTGCGTGCGCGTGTCGGACACGGTGAGCACCGCGATTCGGACAGGCACGAAGGGGCGGGGCTCGCTTGCCATTGTCTTGGGCTCCTAGGTCCGGGTCGTGGTCGCGGCGCTGAACCAGTTGGGGTGTACGCCTGAGATTGCCTCGGCAGCGCGCGAGGCAGCAGTGGCACCGTGGAAGATGCCGAAGCAGGTGGCGCCGGAACCCGACATGCGGGCGAAGGCAGCGCCAGACCGGCGAAGGGCGGAAAGTACCTCAGTGATCGAGGGTTCGATTGAGATCGCCGCCGGTTCCAGGTCGTTGCGGGTGGCGGCGAGCCAGTCGAGCACCGTGTCGGCGCTGTCGAGCGGCGCAAGTGCGGGGTTGTCGCGCGAGGCCAGCGCACGGAATACTTTCGGGGTCTCGACGGCGACACCCGGATTGACCAGCACCAGATGAAGCGCGGGGAAATGCGTGACAGGTTCGAGCTGTTCGCCGATGCCACGCGCAAACAGCGGGCGCCCTGTCAGGCACATCGGCAGGTCGGCGCCGAGCGGCAAGGCGAGATTCGCCAGCGCTGCCGCATCCGCAGGGATGCGCCAAAGCTGCTTGAGTGCTCGCAAGGTGGCGGCCGCATCGCTCGACCCGCCGCCGATACCGGAAGCGACCGGCAGGTTCTTTTCGAGCGAGATCGAAACCGGTTCGGTGGTGTGAGCGGGGAAGGCCGTGCGCAGCGCGTCGCGGGCGCGCAGGACGAGATTGCCGCCGTCGCGCGGCACATCGCCAGCGAATGGACCGTCGACGAAGAAGCGGTCCTCATTTGAGGCAGTCACGGTGATGCGGTCGCCGAGTTCGGCGAATACGACCAGAGAGTCGAGCAGATGGTAGCCGTCGGCGCGCTGGCCGGTGACATGCAGTGCAAGGTTGATCTTGGCCGCGGCGAGTTCGGCGAGCGCAACGCTGTTCAAGGTCACGGGCTGGTCGTCAGTCTTTCTCAAGCCGGTATTCGCCGGTCTCCGGATCTTTGACGAGAGTCCCGTTGGCGCCGGTCTGGCGCTGCTTTTCGCTGCGGCGCACCTTGGCGGTCACCCGGTTGGCTTCCTTGATGAAGGAGCGATAGCCGATATATGCCACCACGCCGACAAGCACGAAAAAGATGAGCTGAGGCATCGTCATTCTCCTCCCGTCGGGGGGCCGCGTTCCGGCCAGTCGGGGTTTCCCCTCAATGATAATCCGCTATCTCTGTTTTTTCAAAGGCCGAACCGGCTCCACAGCGCGCGCTCTTCCGCCGCATCCACAAGCCCTGAGGCGACCGCGCCTGCGACCTCGGGCGTGAAGCCCAAGGCTGACGAGCCCAGGCCCAGCCTGCGGCCGAACAGTCCGCGCGGTGCGGTGATCAGCTTGAGCTCGACCTTGGCGCCATAGCGGTCCCTGAGCACGGTGCGCATGTCGCCGAGCGAGTCGACCAGTCCGAGTTCCAGCCCCTTCTTGCCCGACCAGAACAGGCCGGTGAACAGGTCTGGATCGTCCTTGAGCTTGGCGCCACGGCGGTCCTTGACCATGTCGATGAAGGTCTGGTGGACCTCAAGCTGCAGCTGTTTTAGCCGCTCGACGTCTTCTTTCTTTTCCGGCTTGAACGGATCGAGCGTCGCCTTGTTTTCACCGGCGGTATAGACGCGGCGCTCGACGCCGATCTTCTTGATCAGCTCGGTGAAGCCGAAGGATGATGAGACAACGCCGATCGAACCGACTATGGAGGAGGGGTCGACGATGATCTCGTCGCCGGCAATCGCGATCATGTAGCCGCCTGAGGCAGCGACGTCCTCGACGAAAACCAGCACTTTCTTGTTTTTCTCAGCGGCGAGGTCGCGGATGCGCTTGTAGATCAGGCGCGCCTGCACCGGCGACCCGCCGGGCGAATTGATCGAGATGGCGACAGCCGGCGCGCTGGTGATCGAGAAGGCTTTTTCGATCAGGCCGGCGGTGGTTGCGAGCGAAAGAGTGGGGCGGAACTGGCCGCCACCCGACATGATGGCGCCTTGCAGCCTGATGACAGGAATGACGACTTCGCCGCCACGCATGGATTTCGGCAGCAGGCGGCGGAACGGGTTCTTCACTTAGTCTCTCCGGTCAGTGTCATGCGGGATGTATGTATTCTTGTGACATCCGCAATGCTCGAGCGTTGCTCAATCGCCGAAAAGCGACGAGCGGCCGCTGCTTATGTCTTGGGCACGTTGCGAGAAGCTGTCGTTTTGCTCATGCAGCACCAGTGGCGGGCATAGCGCCAACGGCGCCCGCGAGGCCCGCACCGCGCGTATGATGACGCGGATCGCTGCCGCGTCCTCGCGCGGATGCACCGGAACGATCTCGGCCTTGCCGAAGCGCCCGTCCATGGCCGTCAGGATCGGTACCAGCTGTTCTGGCCTTGCGATGACGGCGAAGCCGCCGCGTGGCTTGACCATGGCAGCGGCACTTCGGATCCAGTTTTCGAACAGACCGTCTTCCATGACATGTGCCTGTCGCTTCAGTGCATCAGGCGTCGGGCGATGGTGCTGAGGGTTGAAAGGCGGGTTCATGATGACGAAGTCGAGCGAGGCGTCGGCGAGCCCGGCCTCTGTCCGTGCCTTGCCCGATAGGCCGACGTCGGCGACGAGAACGGAGGTGCGCTGGGCGAGCTGTGCGTTGCCGGGATGGGCTAGCGTTGCCTTGGCGAACGCTGCCATTTCCGGAGTGAGTTCGACCAGAAGCACCTGTGCCGACTTGCAGCGTGAGGCAACCGCAAGGCCCGCGGCACCGGCGCCGGCACCGAAATCGGCGAGCCGGCCGGAAAAGGCGTCCGGCACCGCAGCGGCCAGCATGAGCGCGTCCATGCCGGCGCGATGTCCATCGTTCTTGGGTTGGACCAGCCAGAAGTCGCCGCGATGGAAGGCGTCCACCGAATGCGGCGGCAGCTCCAAATCTTCGGTTTGCGTCGGCTGAATGGTCACTTCCGGTGGATTTCGTGCTCGATACCAGCATCGGTGAGCAGCTGCCGCGCTTCGTCGGCGTCGTCCTCGTCGATCATGATGCGGCGCGGCAGGATGCCGATCGAACCGTCGAGCACGCTCATGTTCTGGTCGGCGACGAAGCAGCTGATACGCGCGTCGCGCAGCAGCGATTCCACAAAGGAGATGATGACGGCGTCGTTGGTGCGGATGAGTTCGATCATGTGGTGAAATTCGCAGTTTGGCGCGACGAAGTAAACGCTACCTGTTGCACCGCGCCAATTCGCCACTTGCGGGCACGGTGCATGCCGCCCTAGAATCGCCTAAGAGATACGCGCGCGACCACGCGTTTGTGTAATTGGGAGTGTTGGCCTTGGGTGTCGTTCTCAACATCGAGAAGGGAAAGCGGGACACCGCGTCGATCAAGGACCTGATCGACCTGACCTCGTCCGACATGACCAGGGTCAATGAGCTGATCCTGTCCAAGGCCGGATCCGATGTCGAGATGATCCCGGAGGTGGCCAACCACCTCATTTCGTCGGGTGGCAAGCGCCTGCGTCCAATGCTGACGCTCGCTGCGGCCCAGATGTTCGGCTATTCCGGTGAGCACCATGTCAGGCTCGCCACGTCGGTCGAGTTCATGCATACGGCAACGCTGCTGCATGACGACGTCGTTGATGAAAGCGATTTGCGCCGGGGCAAGAAGACCGCGCGCACCATCTGGGGCAACCAGGCAAGCGTGCTGGTCGGCGATTTCCTGCTTGGCCRGGCCTTCCGCATGATGGTCGAGGTCGGCTCGCTCGAAGCACTCGATATCTTGTCTTCCGCCGCATCGATCATCGCCGAGGGCGAGGTCATGCAGCTTGCGGCGGCCAAGAACCTCGAAACCACCGAAGACGAGCATTTTGCCGTCATCAAAGCCAAGACCGCTGCGTTGTTTTCGGCTGCCGCCGAAGTCGGGCCGGTGATCGCGGGTGCGTCAAAGAACGACAAGGCAGCCCTTCGCTCCTACGGCATGAACCTTGGCCTTGCTTTCCAGCTCATCGACGATGCGCTGGACTATGGTGGGTCGAGCAAGGACCTCGGCAAGAATGTCGGCGACGATTTCCGCGAGGGCAAGGTCACGCTTCCGGTCATCCTGAGCTATCGCCGGGGCACTGCCGCCGAGCGTGCTTTCTGGAAGAGCGCCATCGAGGACGGCGTTTCCGACGATGCCGCACTTGAAAAGGCTGTCGGCCTGATGGTGCGCCACAGTGCCATCGCCGATACGATCGGCCGCGCCAGCCACTTTGGCGAGATCGCGCGCGACGCACTTGCGCCGCTCGAATCCACGCCACAGAAGGCAGCCCTGCTCGACGTCATCGATTTCTGCATCAGCCGCGTCGTCTGAAGTCGGAAATGGCGCCACTCTGGCGCACATATTCTGGAAACCTTAAGCCGGTTGTCGGATTGTGAAGTGGTGGCGGATTGAAGCGCGACCCCAAAAAGGCCATGCTTGGCAACGAAAACCAAGTTGCGGCCACAGATCCCGCCTCGCGGGTGTCATGATGACCATACGACCTGACTAGGAAGGACATTCATGCGGCAGCGACGCGCAATCTGGCTTTTGGGCCTGGCAGCTCTTGCGGGCTTTACCGCCCTGACCCAGCCCGGATATGCCAAACAGGTCTCCGAGCCGGTCGAAATCAGTTCGTTTTCAGGGGCTTATCTGGCGGCACGCGTCGCTGAAGCCGATGACGATCTCGACAGTGCGATTGCCTATTACAAACGCGCCCTGGCCTTCGATCCCGCAGATACCGCGCTTCAGCAAAGTGTGATGCTGGCGCTGATCGCGCAGGGTCGGTTCGACGAGTCGCTGCCTTACGCCGAGATGTTGAAGACGGTTCCCGATGTGGAACGTTTCTCGCGGCTGGCGCTGGCAGTCGATACGTTCCGCAAAAAGGATTACGAAGCCGCAGAGAAATGGCTCAAGCTGGCCCTCGAATCCGATCTGGACCGGTTGATCACTGGCACCATGACTGCCTGGGCCAAGCAGGGCGAAGGCCGTGGCGGCGACGGGCTGCAGTTCCTCGACAAGCTCCAGGGGCCGGAATGGTATGATCTGTTCAAGACCTATCACCAGGCGCTGATTGCCGAGACGACCGGCAAGAACGACAAGGCCAACGAAATCTACCGCGCAACCATCGACAATGTTGGCGCCGGCAGTGCGGCACCCGAGACCTGGATGCGCGCGGCCGAGGCATATGCCGGCTTCCTGGCACGCACCGGCAAGAAGACCGAAGCTCTGGCGATCCTCGACCGTGCCGACGAGTTCGCGCCCGGCAAGCTGCCGATTTCAGCATTGCGTGAGAAGATCACCAAGGGCGAGAAGATCCCGCCTCTGGTGACCGGCCCGAATGACGGTGCCGCCGAAATCCTGCTCAATTTGTCGACCGCACTCAATCGCGGCGGCGGCGAGCCTTTCGTCCGGCTTTATCTGCAATATGCGCTGGCGCTGAAGTCCGAGAGCGACGAACTTCTGGTTCAGCTTGCAGCCATCGCCGAGCAGCAGCAGGACAGCGAGGCGGCGATAGCACTTTATCGTCGCGTGCCGGCGACGTCGCCGCTGAAGCGGCTGTCGGAGCTACAGCTTGGCCTCAACCTCGCCGACCTCAAGCGTCATGACGAGGCGATCACGCATCTCAAGGCCTTGGTCGATGCCAATCCCGACGACATGCGCGGATATCTGGCGCTTGGCGGGGTCTATGCCTCTACGGAAAACTACCGCGCGGCAGCCGACGTCTACGACAAGGCGGTTGGCGTGCTGAAGACGCCGACCAACGCCAACTGGAACATCTTTTATCAGCGCGGCATCGCTTATGAGCGGCTGAAGGAATGGCCCAAGGCCGAGCCGAATTTCCGCGAGGCGCTCAAGCTGTTCCCCAATCAGCCGCAGGTGCTGAACTATCTCGGCTATTCTTGGGTCGACATGAATACCAATCTCGAGGAGGGCCTCGGGATGATCAAGCAGGCCGCCGATCTGCGGCCGAGCGACGGCTACATCATCGATTCGCTCGGCTGGGCCTATTACCGCCTTGGCCGCTACGATGACGCTGTGCGCGAACTGGAGCGCGCCGTATCGCTCAAGCCCGACGATGCGGTGCTGAACGACCACCTTGGCGATGCCTACTGGCGTGCCGGGCGCAAGCTCGAGGCGACCTTCCAGTGGAGCCATGCACGCGACATGAAGCCGGAGCCGAACGTCCTGGCCGAGGTCGAAAAGAAGCTCGCCAACGGCCTGCCGCCACTGCCCGAGAAGCCCACGGCCCTGGAAGCCCCGGCCAAGCCGCCGGTGACCGAGATCAAGCCGGCGGCACCGGCACCGGACAGCCAGAAAAAGAGCGAGGCGGAGACGCCTGCGGCCGAGCCCGCGGTTCAGGCGATCCCGGCTTCCTACAAGGTGCTGCGCGGCCAGTCCTTGTGGTCGATCTCCAACGAGGTGCTTGGCGATGGCGACCGCTATCGCGAGATCCTCGACCTCAACCCGCAGCTGCGCGGCGACCCCGCCCGGCTCGCACCGGGCCAGGAACTTCAGCTGCCGGGCAAGTGAGCCGCATCGCGCGGCCACTGCTTGACCCTTGCCGAAGGCCGGACTAGGACGAACCGTCTTGCGGTCCCGCAGTCGTGCGGGGCGCGCGCCAATGATCGAGCTTCGCCCGTGACCAACCCAATGCCCGCCCACATGCACCCCAGCCGTTCGTTTCAGGGGTTGATCCTGACGCTGCACAATTTCTGGGCCGCGCAGGGCTGCATCATTCTCCAGCCCTATGACATGGAAGTGGGCGCGGGAACGCTTCATCCTGCAACCACGTTGCGCGCGCTTGGACCCAGGCGCTGGAATGCCGCTTACGTGCAGCCCTCGCGCCGCCCCAAGGACGGCCGTTACGGCGAGAACCCGAACCGGCTGCAGCATTATTACCAGTATCAGGTGATCCTGAAGCCGAACCCGGCTAACCTCCAGGAGCTCTATCTCGGCTCGCTGGCGGCGATCGGCATCGACCCGCTGGTGCATGACATCCGTTTTGTCGAGGACGACTGGGAAAACCCGACAACCGGTTCGGCGGGGCTCGGCTGGGAGTGCTGGTGCGACGGCATGGAAGTGTCGCAGTTCACCTATTTCCAGCAGGTCTGCGGCATCGAATGCGCACCTGTCGCCGGCGAGCTGACCTATGGTCTCGAGCGCCTGGCGATGTATGTGCAGGGCGTCGATAACGTCTACGACCTCAATTTCAACGGCCTCGAAGGCGACGACAAGGTCACCTATGGCGAAGTCTTCCTGCAGGCCGAACAGGAATATTCCCGGCACAATTTCGAGCACGCCGACACAGCCATGCTGTTCAGGCATTTCGCCGACGCCGAAGCCGAGTGCAAGGCGCTGCTCGATGCCGGCGCGCCTGCCGAAGGTGGCAATCGCCACAAGATGGTGTTCCCGGCCTATGACCAGTGCATCAAGGCGAGCCATCTGCTTAACCTGCTCGATGCGCGTGGCGTGATCTCGGTCACCGAGCGCCAGAGCTACATCCTGCGCGTGCGCAATCTCGCCAAGATGTGCGGCGAGGCGTTCCTGCTGACGGAAGCGGGCGGCAGCGCCGAAGGCGCGATGACGGACAAGAAAGATGGCATGCGGATGGAGAAACTCTGATGCCGGATTTGCTGCTCGAACTTCGTTCCGAAGAAATCCCCGCGCGCATGCAGCGCAAGGCCGCGGGCGATCTCAAGAAGATGCTGACCGATGGTCTTGTCGAAGCCGGCCTCACCTATGAGGCGGCGCGCGAATATTGGACGCCGCGCCGGCTGACACTCGATATCAGAGGGCTGACTGCGCGCTCCAAGGACATTCGCGAAGAGCGCAAGGGCCCGAGCACCAAGGCGCCTGAAGCCGCGATCCAGGGCTTTTTGCGCGGCGCCGGCCTCGCTTCGATTGCCGAGGCACATGTCCACAGCGATCCCAAGAAGGGCGATTTCTACGTCGCCCACATTTCCAAGCCCGGGCGCTCGGCCGAAGAGATCATCGCCGAGCTGATGCCGACGATCATCAAGAGTTTCCCGTGGCCGAAGTCGATGCGCTGGGGCCCGGCGTCAGCCAAGCCCGGCAGCCTGCGCTGGGTGCGCCCGCTGCAGTCGATCGTCTGCACCTTCGGTCCCGAGACCGAGGAGCCGGTCGTGGTCGACTTCGAAGTCGACGGCATCCGTTCCGACAACGTCACTTATGGCCATCGTTTCCACGCGCCCGGGGCCATCAAGGTTCGGCGTTTCGAGGATTACGCCGCCAAGCTCGAGGTGGCCAAGGTCGTCATCGATGCGGACCGCCGCAAGGAGATGATCGTCGCCGACGCGCGCAATCTCGCCTTCGCCAATGGGCTCGACCTTGTCGAGGACGAGGGGCTGCTGGAAGAGGTTGCGGGCCTGGTCGAATGGCCAGTCGTGTTGATGGGCACCTTCGAAGATGCCTTCTTGCAGATCCCGGCCGAGGTCATCCGCTTGACCATCCGCGCCAACCAGAAATGCTTTGTGACGCGCCCGCATGGCAGCGAGGACGCGCTGTCCAACCACTTCATCCTGACCTCGAACATCGAGGCCAAGGACGGTGGCAAGGAGATCGCCCACGGCAACGGCAAGGTGGTGCGCGCGCGACTCTCCGATGCACTCTATTTCTGGAACACCGACCAGCACGATCTGCCTGACCTTGATACGCTAAAACAGTCGGCCGGGGCCTTCGGGCTCGACCTCAAGAAGCCGCTTGACCAGCGCATGGCCCGTCTTGATCATCTCGGCGTGACCTTCCATGCCAAGCTCGGGACCCAAGGCGCGCGCGTCCAGCGCATTCGTGGCCTGGCGCGCGAGATCGCAAAGCTTGTCGGCGCCGAGCCGAAGCTGGCTGACCGCGCGGCTGTGCTCGCCAAGGCGGACCTCCAGACCGAAGTCGTTGGCGAGTTCCCCGAATTGCAAGGCGCGATGGGTCGCAAATATGCGTTGCTGCAGGGCGAAAGCCCCTCGGTCGCTGCGGCAATCGAAGAACACTACAAGCCGCAAGGCCCGTCCGACCGCGTGCCTGCCGACCCGGTTTCGGTGTCGGTGGCGCTCGCCGACAAGCTCGACACGCTGGTCGGCTTCTGGACAATCGACGAGAAGCCGACGGGTTCGAAGGACCCTTACGCGTTGCGTCGTGCAGCACTCGGCATCGTCAGGATCATCCTGTCGGCGCGCGGTCGCCTGCCGCTGCAGCAGCTGTTTGACGCCGCGCTGCGACAGCTTGAAGAGGCTTCCGTCCAGCGCCGGCTCGCCGCGTTCGAAGCGTCGCAGGCCGCCATCGACAGCGGCGATGTCGACGGCGAACAGGATGTCGACAATGCGCTTGCCGCCTTCGAGGCAGAGCTGCGCAAGGAGACGATTGATCGTGTGGCGCCGCTCAAGGCTGACCTGATCGCGTTCTTCCATGATCGCCTGAAGGTCTATCTGCGCGAGCTTGGCGCCCGCCACGATCTGATCGACGCGGTGATCACGCCTGATGCCGACGACCTCTTGACCATCACCCGCCGTGTCGAAGCGCTTGGCAAGTTCCTCGACACCGAAGACGGCAAGAACCTGCTCGCCGGCACCAAGCGTGCCGCGAATATCCTGGCCGCCGAGGAGAAGAAGGGGACAAAGGTTGCCGACGCCGTCGACGCGGCTCTTTTCCGCGAAGAGGCGGAGAGCGCGCTGTTTGCGCCGGTGGATCAGGCCGTCAGCGAAGCCGGTCAAGCAATTCGCAATGAAGACTTTTCCGCCGCCATGCGCGCGCTGAGCGTGTTGCGTGAACCGGTTGATTCATTCTTCGAGAAAGTTCTCGTCAATGATGAGGATGTAGCCGTCCGCGCCAATCGCTTGGCGCTGCTCGCCCGCATCCGTACCGCGACCGATCAGGTCGCCGACTTCTCCAAGATCGCGGGTTGAGTGGACAGAGCGAAACCCGGCTATTGAGGTTCGGCTGATACCGTTTCCTCGACGGGCGCCGTGCTGTCGTTTGGCAACGGCGCCTGATCGCCTGCCGCAGCTTGCTGCGCGGGCGCCATGGCTGCCGGCTCAGGCGATGCACTGCCAACGTCACCGCCGCGGATGACCATCAGTTCGCCGCCCGCCTTGGCGTTGGAGATTTTGGCCGAGGCGTCGATTGCCGCGACCTTGCCTGTATCGATGGATGGAACACCGACATCGACGATCGACCTGCCAGCCGATTTTGGAGCGTCGACCAGAACGGATGACGGGCTGGTGCCATCGCCTTCGACAACGATGATCGAAGACCCATAGGCAGTACCGGACATCGAGATACCGGCCGCAAGAAACGCAGCAAACAGACGCATTTGGCCCCCGGAGTTGAAGCAACCCTAAGGYGCAATGTAGCTGGCTGTCAGTTGCAACCGGCTTGCGAAGATGCCGCGCATTTTAGGCAATGGCTGAATCTTGGGCGCCGCGCCTTGTCGCAGCACCTGAGGCGGGCTAGGGACCGGGCATGCAACTGGAAGCTATGACGTGGCGGAACTGATCGCAGCGGACAAGGCAATGGAGCGGGCGCTGGCGCTGCTTGGCGCGGGCGAGGTCGTCGCCATACCTACCGAGACCGTTTATGGCCTGGCCGGCGATGCCACCAATGGCGAGGCGGTCGCGCGCATCTTCGAGGCCAAGGGCAGGCCGCGTTTCAATCCGTTGATCGCCCATGTCGCCGACATGGCCATGGCCGAACGCATCGGCGTGTTCGATCCGCTGTCGAGGAAGCTCGCCGAAAAGTTCTGGCCGGGGCCTTTGACGCTTGTCGTGCCGTTGCGCCCAGGTTCGGGCATCCATCCGCTGGTGACGGCCGGGCTCGACACGATTGCGCTGCGCATGCCCAAGGGCTTTGGCGGAACTTTGATTGCAAAACTCGGGCGCCCGCTGGCGGCCCCCAGCGCCAACAGCTCGGGCAAGATCAGCTCGACCAGCGGCGAGGCGGTGGCGAGCGACCTTGGCGAACGTATTCCGCTGGTCGTCGACGGCGGCGCGACGTCGGTTGGACTCGAGTCGACCATCGTCAAGGTCGAGGACGGCAAGGTGCGTCTGCTGCGCCCAGGCGGTGTTCCCGCAGGTGAAATCGAAGCTGTCGCCGGTATGCCCTTGCTGCGCGGCATGACTGCCGGCATCGAGGCGCCGGGCATGCTGGCCTCGCATTATGCGCCCGGTGCGCAGATGCGGCTCAATGCCGTGCGTATTCAGGCAGGGGAGGCGCTGTTGGGGTTCGGCCCAAATCGCGCCGAGGGCTGGCAGCAGGCGCGCGCTTTCCTCAACCTGTCCGAGGCCGGCGACCTGCGCGAAGCTGCGACAAATCTGTTTGCCCATCTTCAAGCGCTCGACCGCAGCGGCGCCGAACTGATCGCCGTCGAGCCGGTGCCATCAGACGAACTCGGCGAGGCGATCAACGACAGGCTGGCGCGCGCCGCGGCACCGCGTGACATTCCCCACATCTGAACTTAGCTTTCATCACATGACCCAGAATCTCTCCGGCCTCGATCCCGCGCTTGCCGAGCGCTTTACCGCCATCGTCGGCGACCGCTATGCGGTCCGCTCGCAAGCCGACATCGAACCTTATGTGCACGAACCGCGCGGGTTGTTCACGGGCGCGACCTCACTGGTGCTGCGTCCGGCAAATGTCGAGGAGGTGAGTGCGATCATGAGGCTCGCCACCGAAACCCGCACGCCGATCGTGCCGCAAGGCGGCAATACCGGCCTGGTCGGCGGTCAGGTGCCCGACCATTCGGGCGGACAGGTCGTTTTGTCGCTGTCGCGGCTCAACCGCATTCGCGAGATCGATCCGGTGTCCAATACGGTGATCGCCGAAGCTGGCGTCGTGCTCGATGTGCTGCACAAGGCGGCTGACGACGTCGACCGGCTCTATCCGCTTTCGCTTGCCTCGCAGGGTTCGTGCCAGATCGGCGGCAATTTGTCGTCCAATGCCGGCGGCACCGGCGTGGTCGCCTATGGCAATGCGCGTGAACTCTGTCTCGGCGTCGAGGTGGTGTTGCCCACCGGCGAGGTGCTTGATGATTTGCGCAAGCTCAAGAAGGACAACACCGGCTACGACCTGAAGAACCTGTTCGTCGGTGCCGAGGGCACGCTCGGCGTCATCACCGCTGCCGTGCTCAAGCTCTATCCCAAGCCCAAGGGCCGCGAGGTTGCCTGGGTCGGCCTGGCGTCGCCCGACGCTGCCCTTGCGCTGTTCGACCGTGCCCAGGGCCTTGCCGGCAGCGCCCTGACCGCGTTCGAGCTGATCGGGCATCTGCCGATGGAATTTGCCATGCGCCACATTCCCGACGCGCGTCCGCCGCTGGAAGGCGACTGGCCCTGGCAGGTGCTGATGGAAATCTCGTCAGGACGCTCGGCTGAGGATGCCCGCACGCTGATCGAGGATATTCTCTCAGCCGGCTTCGAGGCCGAGCAGGTCGGCGACGCGGCGATTGCCGCGAGCGTCGGCCAGGCCAACGAATTTTGGCGCCTGCGCGAGATGCTGCCGGAAACGCAAAAGGCCGAAGGTGCGTCGATCAAGCACGACATTTCGGTGCCGATCGCCAGCATCCCCGCCTTTATCGAACAAGGCGCGGTTGCCGTGGCAAGTGTCTGCCCCGAGGCGCGGGTGGTCTGCTTCGGCCACATGGGCGATGGCAATTTGCACTACAACATCTCCCAGCCGGTCGGCATGGACAGCGCGTCATTCCTCGGCCTGTACCSCCAGATGAACAAGGCGGTGCATGACGTTGTGCGCGCGATGAACGGTTCGATCTCGGCCGAGCATGGCATCGGCCAGCTCAAGCGTGACGAGCTGATCGCCACAGCACCACCCATCGCCATCGACCTGATGCGCCGGATCAAGTCGGCGTTCGATCCTGCCGGTATCATGAACCCCGGCAAGACGATTTGAACGTCTCTGGTGGCATTCCGATAACCATCGGAGAGATCAGCAAAATTTAACCCAATTTCTTAAGTGGGGCGGTAAGGACCCCCCGCTAGTGTCCTTCCCAACGAGACCGGGAAAACTGGTCCGGAGAGACCGGAAACCGGCTCTCAGGAGATAACAGGAAGGCACAATATGAACACCGGACTGAAGCCAGTCTGGGCGGGACGCAACATGCGCCTCGACCCGTTCCGCTTGCCGCAGAAGGTCAGCTACACGACGCGTGATGACCTTGGCGACGTCACCTTCACGATCGACCACCGCGGCGCGGTGATCCGCCGTGTGCTGGCGCAGAGCGGGCTGCCCGCCGCCATCGCACTGCCGGCGCGCGCTTTTCGTGGTGTCGCTGCGCGTGCCATGGAAGACGAGGATCTCAACGTCACGGTGACGCTGGAACTGCTGCACAACGATCCGATGCTTTCGGTGCCGCTACTGGTCGCCGACGATCTCGAGGACGTTGCCGCCGACTGGCGCRCCTGGGCTGATTTCTACAACCTGCCGATGCTGCTGATCGAGGCGGACGGTGTTGCTCGCACATTGGAAGAGTCGCTCGGCGCGGCGATCAAGACCATGCCGCCGCAGGAACGCCGCAAGGGCCGCGTGTCGCGCATGCGCCGTCCGCGTTTCCTCGCCCGCCGCAAATCAGGCACGCTCGGTGTTCGGCTCGTTATCGACGGTGAAGAGATTATCGCCCGGGCATGACGCGAACTAGATCAGCGGCTTCAGCGCCACCCAGGCGCCGCCGCAGACCAGACCAATGAAGATGATCCAGCCAATCTGGCCGTTCGACCTGAACAGCCTGAGACACTGGTCTGGATCATCGATGTCGAGCGTGATGATCTGCCTTGCCATATGCGCACCGGCGGCAACCAGGCCGGCGAGTGCGGGCATCGGCACCTGTGCGATGGCAAAGGCTGTGGCAAACAGCATCAGCGCGCCGGCATAAAGCCCGACCAGCCATGATTTGGTGTTTTCGCCGAAGAAACGCGCGGTCGATTTCACGCCGACCAGCGCGTCGTCTTCCTTGTCCTGGTGGGCGTAGATCGTGTCGTAACCGATCACCCACATGATCGAGCCGAAATAGAGCAGCACGGCCGGGCCGTCGATGTCGCCGAACTCGGCCGCCCAGCCCATCAGCGCGCCCCAGGAAAAGGCAAGGCCGAGCACGAACTGCGGCCAGTTGGTGAAGCGTTTCATGAACGGGTAGATCGCAACGATAGCCAGTGACGAGATGCCGAGCAGGATAGTGAAGCTGTTGAACTGCAACAGCACCACAAGCCCGACCAGTGCCTGGAGCACCAGGAATACCCACGCCTGACGGCGGCTGACCTGGCCGGAGGGAAGCGGACGCGAACGCGTGCGCTCGACCTGAGCGTCGATGCCCTCGTCGACGATGTCGTTGTAGGTGCAGCCGGCGCCGCGCATGGCGATGGCGCCGACAAGGAAGAGAGCCAGGAACCACGGCGAGGGCAACAGCGAGATCAGGCTGTCGCCTGGCCGCGCAAACGCGCTTGCCGCCATGGCAACCGACCACCAGCAAGGCCAGAGCAACAGCACCCAGCCAATCGGCCTGTCCCAGCGCGCGAGCTGTGCATAGGGCCACAGCCCGCGCGGCAAGGCGCGGTAGACCCAGTGTCCGCTGGGGGCGTCGGCAACCCGGCCCTGGCCGGCTTTCGATTGGATCTGTTCCATG
Source organism: Aminobacter sp. P4_H6_2 (assembly GCF_056400805.1). Taxonomy (NCBI): domain Bacteria; kingdom Pseudomonadati; phylum Pseudomonadota; class Alphaproteobacteria; order Hyphomicrobiales; family Phyllobacteriaceae; genus Aminobacter; species Aminobacter sp. P4_H6_2. Next base: position 6,341 of record NZ_JBFUKO010000016.1, on the reverse strand, counting down.
TGTTGGGAGTGCCAGCGGCGCGCGCGGGCGTCAAGACGCTCAGGCTTGATATAGATTATGCGTACGTATATATGTACAGATATGGATCAAGGAGGTCGACATGACCTACGTTACGCTTACCGAATTGCGCGCCAATATGGCCAAGCACTTCGACAAGGTCGAGGAAGACCGGACCGAGCTGATCGTCACGAGACAAAATCATGAGCCTGTGGTGGTGATGGCGCTTTCCGAGCTCGAAGGTCTCCGCGAGACCCTGCACCTGCTGAGCTCTCGCGCCAATGCTGAGCATCTCCAGCGTTCGATTGCAGAGCTCGATGCTGGCGAGGTGGTTGAGCGAGATTCGATCGGGTAATGCGGATCATCTTCTCGCAAGCTTCGTGGTCTGACTACTTGTTTTGGCAGCAGAGCGACAAGGCTGTCTGTGACAGGATAAATGAGCTTATCAAGGATACGATGCGGTCGCCCTTCGTTGGGATCGGCAAGCCGGAACCCCTTTCTGGCAACTTCTCAGGCTTTTGGTCCCGACGCATCACGCGCGAGCACCGCTTCATCTACCGGGTGACCGGAAAAGGCGAAACGCAGGCGCTGGAGATTGCCGCATGCCGCTATCACTATGACAGGTAGCTGGTCGCCGTTTCATCGACTGCTGACAATCGGCAGCTCGTTCTCTCCTTGACCTTAGCCGCCACGACCAATAGCGGGTGCATCACATTCCGTTTCGGCAAGAGGTCACTGGCATGAACATCCTGCTCATCGGCTCCGGCGGCCGCGAACACGCGCTGGCCTGGAAGCTTGCGGCGTCGCCCATGCTGACCAAGCTTTATGCCTCGCCGGGCAACCCGGGCATCGCGCAGGAGGCAGAACTGGTGGCGCTCGATGTCGCCGACCATGCGGCGGTAGCAGCGTTCTGCAAGGACAAGGCCATCGATCTCGTCGTCGTAGGTCCGGAGGGCCCGCTGGTCGCCGGCATCGGCGATGACCTGCGCGCCGAGGGCATTCGTGTCTTCGGTCCGTCCAAGGCCGCGGCCCAACTCGAGGGCTCCAAGGGTTTCACCAAGGATCTGTGCACCCGCTACGGTATTCCGACTGCTGCCTACGGCCGTTTCGACAACCCCGCCGATGCCCGCGCCTATGTCGAAAAGATGGGTGCGCCGATCGTCATCAAGGCCGATGGTCTGGCCGCCGGCAAGGGCGTGACGGTGGCGATGACACTGGATGAAGCGTTGGAAGCGGTGGATGGCTGCTTCGATGGCGCGTTCGGCGGTGCTGGCGCTTCGGTGGTGGTCGAAGAGTTCATGACCGGGGAGGAAGCCAGCTTCTTCTGCCTGTGCGACGGCAAGACCGCCCTGCCTTTCGGCACAGCACAGGACCACAAGCGCGTCGGCGACGGCGATGTCGGGCCCAATACTGGCGGCATGGGCGCCTATTCTCCCGCTCCCGTCATGACGCCCGAGCTGATCGAACAGACGATGCGCGAGATCATCGAGCCGACGATGCGCGGCATGGCCGATATGGGTGCGCCGTTTGCCGGCGTGCTGTTTGCCGGCCTGATGCTGACCGACGAGGGGCCGAAGCTGATCGAATACAACACCCGCTTCGGCGACCCGGAATGCCAGGTGCTGATGATGCGGCTCAAGGAAGACCTTCTCGTACTGCTCAACGCCGCCGCCGACGGCCAGCTGGCGCATGTGTCGGCGCGCTGGCGCGACGAGGTGGCACTCACGGTTGTGATGGCGGCCAAGGGCTACCCTGGCACGCCGGAAAAAGGCTCGGTGATATCAGGTATCGACAAGGCCGAGGCGTCAGGCGCCCAGGTATTCCATGCCGGGACAGCGGTTCAGGATGGCAAGATCGTCGCCAATGGCGGGCGCGTGCTGAATGTCACGGCGACAGGCCGCAGCGTCAGCGAAGCGCAGAAAAAAGCCTATGCGGCGATCGACCAGATCGATTGGCCGGAGGGATTTTGCCGCCGCGATATCGGCTGGCGCGCCGTGGAGCGCGAACAGCAGGCTTAGCGCCCGGCGCTGTCCAGTTCGGTGGAAGCCGTCGCGACCGGATCGAGTTCAGCCTTGCTGCTTGCGCGCAGGCGCTGGTCGAGCCTGGCAGCGGCATATTCAGCCATGCCGTTGGCGTAGCGGCTGGCGGGAACCTTGATCGCCGGCAGGGCGCTGAGAACTGCCTTGTTCCAGCTCGACCGCAGCGTTTCGGCGAGAAGATCAAGCCGCACCGGATAGGCGACCGAGGCATAGGTGATGCGGCTTTCGCCCTTGAGGCCCTGATCGCGTGCGATCGGCACTGGCACATTGACCATGAACTCGTCGGTCGTCTCGATCAGCTGGCCAAATGGCCAGACCTTGCGCAGGCCGTCCGCGTCCATCGGCGCGACATTGACGTCGATGTCGTTGGGCGTGCCGGCGACGCGGTAGGGGCAGCGCCGGATGCCGCAATTGGCCTGCGCCGAGAATTGCCACAGCGAATAGCCTTGCCAGTTGCCTTTCGGAAAATGGATGCCGATCTCGGGCTTGTAGCGCGCATACCACAGCGGCAGGCGCGACAAGAGCCGGTAGCGGTAGCGATTGTCGGCGATGTAACGCGATGTCGTGCCATTGGTGTAGAGGATCGGGTAGCGGCCGGTACGCGAGAAGATGCGGCGCACGAACAGCTCTGCGTCCTCCAGCGACATCCATTTGGTCGGATCGTTTTCCTCGATGTCGATGGCCATCAGGTCGTCAGGGCCGGGCTCGGCGAAGTCGAGGAAGTTGTCGGCCTGCTCGATCGGATTGCCGGGACGGGCGAGGTGGTAGGCGCCCCATTTGAGGCCAAGCGCCTTGGCGACCACCTTGCGCGTGTGGAACAACTCGCGGGCCACCGCATGGCGTTTCCAAAGTGCCTTGCACAGCTTGTAGGCTGTTTCCTCGCCGGAGCAGGAATAGGGCGGCGGCAGGCCGTCCGAGGCCTTGTTGATGAAGCCGACGATGCGCTTGTCGCCCGACAGCTTCTGCCAGTCGATGGAGTTGTATTCGTAGGCGTCGATGACCAGCGCGCGGTCGACCTTCTTCCACGGTTCGGAGAAGTCGGAGGCATGGGAGACGACTGGAAGGTGGAATGTCCACGCGGCGGTGAGCGCAGCGAGCGCAAGTCGGTGAAGCTTAGACGCCAGTCCCCTCAAAGGCGATCCTCGGTGACGAACCGATGGTGGACCGCCATGGTTAAGGAAATACTGATGAAGCTCCACCGTCCCTAGGTTGAAAGCGACAGTGACGGGGTGTCACTCAAACGGATCAGGCGCGGGCGTGGTCGGCAGCGTGCCTTCGGCCGCGCGTTTGCGATGGTGCGCGAGCGAGCATTTCGGCGAACACAGGATGCCGCGATCCGTCCAGTAGGCCGCGCCGTCCTCGATCTTACCGCCGTGATACCAGAAGCCTTCGGAACGGTAGGGCAGGCCGCATTCGATGCAGCTATAGGCGTCGGGCCGGGCGAGCATGGTCATCCTCTTCGATTTCGCGACTTCTACCCACCTGAGACTTTGGTGCAAAGTGCGGCCAAAAACTTGACGTTTACGTCAAAAGTCACTTCCCCTCGTTGAAGGAAGACGGCTAGTGTGCGTGGCAGGCGGTGGTGAGGCCGCGACAGCAGTTCATCAGGACAGGCAGGAGGAAGCGTCATGTATCGCGCCCCGGTGGAAGAAATAGCCTTTGCGCTGAAGCATGTCGCGGGCCTGAAGGCCGCGCTCGACGCCGGCACCTTCGGCGACCTCAGCGAGGACCTGATCGACGCCATCCTGGGCGAGGCCGGGCGTTTCGCCACCGAGGAGGTGGCACCGCTCTACAAGGTCGGCGACCGCACCGGCGCCAGGCTCAAGGACGCTGCGGTGACCATGCCTCCCGGCTGGAAGGATCTGTACAAGCATTGGACTGAAGGCGGTTGGAACAGCCTGAACGGTCCCGAGGAATATGGCGGGCAAGGCCTGCCGACCATGATGGGGGTCGCAGCCCTTGAAATGTGGAACTCCGCCTCGATGGCCTTTGGCATCGGTCCGACCTTGAGCATGGGTGCGGTCGAGGCGCTGGAAAAGCATGCCTCCGAGGAGCTGAAGGCGGCCTATCTCGCCAAGCTCGTCTCCGGCGAGTGGATGGGCACCATGAACCTGACCGAGCCGCAGGCCGGTTCGGACCTTGCGGCCCTGCGGACGCGCGCCGAACGGGCCGACGACGGCACCTACCGCATCTTCGGCCAGAAGATTTTCATCACCTATGGCGAGCACGATTTTACCGACAATATCGTTCATCTGGTGCTGGCGCGGTTGCCCGATGCGCCAGCAGGCACGCGCGGCATCTCGCTGTTTTTGGTGCCGAAATTCCTGCTCAACGAGGACGGCACGCCGGGTGAGCGCAACGACGTGTTCTGCTCGGGCCTCGAGGAGAAGCTCGGCATCCATGCTTCGCCAACCTGCACGATGATTTATGGCGATGGTTTTGCCAAGGACCGCGAGCCGGGCGCCGTTGGCTGGCTCATTGGTGAGGAACATCGCGGGCTCGCCTGCATGTTCACCATGATGAACAATGCCCGCTTGCTGGTCGGTATCCAGGGCGTGGCCATTGCCGAGACCGCGTTCCAAAAGGCGCTCGCCTATGCCAACGACCGGCGCCAGGGCAAGGCGTCGTCCTACAAGGGCGAGGGCATGGCGCCCATCGTCCATCATCCCGATGTGCAGCGGAATCTGCTGACCATGAAGGCGCTGACACAAACCGCGCGTGCCCTTGCCTATTCCTGTGCGCACGCCATCGACATGGCTCGGGTTTCGGAGGGTGCGGACAAGGCGCATTGGCAGGACCGTGCCAATCTTTTGACGCCGGTCGCGAAAGCCTTTGCCACCGATGTCGGTGTCGACGTCGCTTCGCTCGGCGTGCAAATCCATGGCGGCATGGGTTTCATCGAAGAGACCGGTGCCGCGGYCCTTCTGCGCGACGCCCGCATCGCTCCGATCTATGAAGGCACCAACGGCATCCAGGCGATCGACCTGGTGACCCGCAAGCTGCCGCTCGGCGGCGGCGAGCATGTATTCGGCTACATCAGGGAGCTGGATGGTATTGGCATCGCGGTGGCTGCGATGAATAGCGAAGCCTATGGCCGCACCGCGCTCAATCTCGATCAGGCGCTGGACGATCTGCAGGACGCTACGCGCGATCTGCAAATCAAGCTCAGCGACGGCCGAACGGACGATGCCCTGGCCGGCGCTACGCCATATCTCAGGCTGTTCGCGCTGGTGGCCGGTGGCGCCTATCTGGCGCGCGCTGCCCTTGCCAACGGCGATCAGAACCGCATCGCCCTTTGCCGGTTCTTTGCCGAAAACCTGCTTGGCGAGACGGGGGCACTGAAGGATCGCATCACCGGTGGCGCGGGCAGCCTTGCCGCTGCCGCCACGGCGCTGATTTCGGCGTGACATCTGGGACGAGGACGAGACTGAAGTGAGCGACCACATTCTCATCGAGCGGCAGGACGCCGTGCAGATCATCCGGATGAACCGTCCGGACAAGAAAAACGCCATCACGCGCGCGATGTATGCCGAGATGGCGGCAGCACTTGCCGCAGGCGATGCCGATCCGGCCGTGCGCTGCCATGTCTTCCTTGGCGTGCCCGGCGCGTTTTCGTCCGGCAACGACCTTGCCGATTTCATGGTGATCGCGACCGGCGGCGAAGGCGGCGGCGAGGTGTGGGATTTCCTGCTGGCGATCGCCAAGACCGAAAAGCCTGTCATCTCGGGTGTCGACGGCATCGCCGTTGGCATCGGCACGACCATCAACCTGCATTGCGACCTGACCTTCGCCACCCCGCGCACGGTGTTCCGCACGCCCTTCGTCGATCTCGGCCTGGTGCCAGAGGCGGGCTCCAGCCTGCTTGCGCCGCAGGTGCTTGGCTACCAGGGCGCCTTTGCTTTGCTCGGGCTCGGCGAGGGTTTTTCGGCCGAGCGCGCGCAGGCATCGGGGCTGATCTACAAGGTTGTCGCCGAAGATGAGCTGGAGGCGGCAACACTTGCCGCTGCCCGCGAGATCGCAGCCAAGCCGCCGCAAGCGCTGAAGATCGCCCGCGACCTGATGCGTGGCGACCGCTCGGCGCTTGTTGAACGCATCAATGAAGAGGGCGCGCATTTCCGTGCCCGGCTCAAGTCTGACGAAGCGAAAGCCGCACTCGTCGCCTTCATGTCGCGCAAAAAGGGCTGATGGCACCGGTGAACGAGGCGGCGCGATGACAAATCCGGTGGTGACGGTCGGTGCGCTTCTTGTGAACCAGCACGGGCAGGTTTTGCTCGGGCTACGTGCACCCTGGAAGAAGGCATGGCC
>NZ_JBFUKO010000015.1:0-28161 GCF_056400805.1 Aminobacter sp. P4_H6_2 | reverse complement strand
GTTATAATCTGGCAAGAACGTTGATTTCGTCGCTGACAGAAAGACCGTGTAGCCGCCAAATCCCCAGATGAAGTAAATCGCGACAACGGCGCTGGGGATCAGAACCAGCAATGCAATTATGTGGTTGGAGGTACTTCGCATCTTGTGGTCCGCCGAGTCGCTGTAGGAGTTGATCTGCCGCACGCAGTGCGACAATCGGAGAGTTACTGCATCGCGATGACAATTGCCTTGCGCGCATCTTCGGCCGACATTTCGCTATTCCAGAACGCAGTCACAGTGTCCTTCACAGCATTGGCAACCAGGCTGGTGCGACCATTCCAGTGGTCGACTGTGTCGCCAGTCTGCATGGCGCTAACTGCCTTGGCCGCGCAGCCTCTGAACTGGCTCGGGTCGGCACCCTTAGCCGCAGGCAATGTGCCCTTGGCATGGGCAGCCGCGATCTGAGTTGCTGGGTCCATTACAGCACTGGCAAACAACGCCTGCGCTGCGATATCTTCAGGTTTGGTCACCTTGATGAACTCGAAGCCATCAGCGACCACAGCGAGGGCCGTGGACCACGGTGTTATTCGGCAGGACCACTTTTCGCCTTCAGGACCCATATCCGAGTATCCGCTGGACGCCCAAGGCCCCATGAAGAAATAGGCAGCCTTGCCTGATACGATCAAATTATTGGTGTCGTTCCAGCTTCGGCCTGGCTTACCATCATCGGTAAATTCGCGCAGAGCACCCAGCGCTTCGAATGCCTTGAGCATCTGGTCGCTGTTGAGAGCTTCGCTGTCGCCGCTCATCACGCGGTTGTAGAAAGCAGCATCGCCTTCAGCGAGGAGCACATGGTCGAACAGGATGCCTTCCTGCCARGACTCGCCACCAGAGGCCAATGGAATGAAGCCGGCAGCCTTGATCTTGGGCAGAGAATCTGTGAACTCGGCCCAGGTGTTTGGGGCAGTCACTCCCGAAGCAGCCAGCACGTCATTGTTGGTGTACAACCAGTTGATGATGTCAACAAAGACCGGCGCAGCAACATAGTGCCCCTCATATTTGACACCTGCTGCTATGCCTTCCGGCAAACGCGCATCCCAGTCCTCGGCTGTAGCCACGCTGTCCATGTTTTGTAGCAAGCCGCCTTCGGCAAAGCTCTTCAAAGTCCCCCCCATGGAACTCTGAAGCACCATCGGGGGCTGGCCGCCAATGATGCGCGTCTTGGTCGAGGCAATACTCTGCTCGGTGTCTGGGAAGGACGTTTCCTTCCAGGTTCCACCCAACGCTTCGAACTTTTCACGGAAAACGCGCATGGCTGCGACCTCACTTTCCGAATTCCAATTGTGTGAGATGTCCCCATCGGCGAGTACGCCAGTGGTTGGGATGCTCAGAAGCGCCGTGCATGCAAGCAACGCACAAAGTTGGTTTTTCATCTTCTCTCCCTTAATGCCGGCCAAATGTTAGAGCGGCACTGCCTGTCCGGCTGTGGCATGGACCGCCTTTTTGACGCGAGCCTAGATAGTCGTGGGCTCTCGGCCGATCCATCTCCCGACAACGCCCAACGTCGCCCGCATCTCCTCGTCTGTGCCGATGGAAATGCGGAATTCATTAGCTTTCCCGGACACTGGCCGCCCCAAGATGCCAGCCTTTTGCAGAACCGCATCGAGTTCTTGGGCCTCGGTACCACCATGTGGAAAAGCGATAAGCACAAAGTTTGTATGGCTTGGCACGACAGTCAGGCCAAGCGCCCGCAGTGTTTCGGTGAACCAGCCCCGCGTTGCATTGATCCTGGAGGTGACCTCGGCCAGATAAGACTGATCGCGCATCGCGGCTTCAGCCGCATTTAGCGCCGCCATGTTGGTGTTGAATGGTGTTCTGAGGCGCGAAACCGCGTCGATCACGCTATCAGGAGCGGCCGCCCACCCGATCCGCTGGGCCGCCAGACCATAAGCTTTTGAAAAGGTGTGGGTCACAACGACACGACCGTCCGCCTTAAACAGGGTCTTGATCCCGCAATCATAGGCCGGGTCGGTGACAAACTCCGCATAGGCGGAATCGATGATGAGGAGCACACCGGCGGGCAGCGCTGTTTCGAGGCGCGCAAGTTCGGTTGCCGGCGTAAATGTGCCGGTCGGATTATTGGGCGAGCAGATATAGACGATGCGGGTTTTGCTATCGACCGCCGCGATCATGGCATCGACATCGACGCAATGATCCTTCTCGGCGGCTTTGTGAATTTCGGCCCCGCAGGATCGGGCGTAGATTTCTGCCATCATGAAGCTGTTTTCACTGATGACCATTTTTTCGCCGGCCGAAAGGATCGTTCGAATGACCAACCCGATTGCTTCCTCGGAACCATTCCCCGCGAAAATGTTCTTCTCGTCCAGCCCATAGACTTCGGCAATCGCACGGCGCAGCGCCGTCTGCGAGCCATCGGGGTAACGACCGAGCTTGACTTCAGTGTTGTGGAAGGCAGCCACGGCATGGGGGCTCGGTGGATACGGCAACTCGTTCGACGACAGCTTGATTGGCTCGGCAAACCCATCGATAGCGCTCTTGCCTTGGGCGTACGGCTTGATTTCCGACAGTGTCGATTTCGCCTGAACAGACATTACTTACTTCCTATTCCGCTAGGTGACACCTTGATCATCACCGACTTGGATTGCAGATATTCGCTCAGCCCGAGCTGGCCGAGTTCACGGCCCCAACCAGACTGGCCATAGCCCCCGATTGGCGTACCAAGATCGGGAATATTGTGCGTGTTTACCCAAACGATGCCGCAATGGAGCGCTCGCGACACCCGGATTGCCCGGTTGATGTCGGTGGACCAGACGCTGCCAGCCAACCCGTAGCGAGTGCCGTTCGCCAGCTCGATCGCCTCTTCCTCTGTCTCGAATGAAGCCACGCAAAGCACCGGGCCGAAGACTTCATCCTGAACCAGAACATTGCCTTGGTTTTCGACAGCAAGGATCGTTGGCTCGTAAAAACTTCCGGCGCGAGGCAATTGCCTTCCGCCACAAAGCAGTTTTGCGCCGGATGCAAGACCCTGCTCGACATAGGCGTGGATAGTCTCCAGATGCGCCTGTGACGCGATCGGGCCGAGTTGGTTGGCCGGGTCAAGCGGATCGCCCACCAGCAGGGCTTGGCTTTTGGCCAGCAGACGCCGGACGAACTCATCGCGGATAGATTTGTGCAAATAAAGGCGGGAACCCGCTACGCAGACCTGACCCGAATTGCCAAAGATTGCATCGACCGCGCCATCGACCGCAGCATCCAGATCAGCATCAGGAAACACCAGAACCGCAGACTTGCCGCCAAGCTCCAGGGTCAGCTTTTTGAGATTGCTATCGGCCGAGGCGTGCACGAGACGCCGACCGGTGCCGGTGGAGCCGGTGAAAGCGAGTTTGTCGATATCATTGTGGGCAGCAATGGCAGCGCCAACAACGGAACCGGAGCCCGCTACAATGTTGATCACCCCATCGGGCACGCCCGCCTCCTTGGCCAATTCGGCAAAGCGAAGAAGGCTCAGAGGCGTGGCATCGGCTGGTTTGATGACACAGGTGCAACCCGTCGCTAAAGCTGGCGCGATTTTCCACCCGGCAATGACCAGCGGACCGTTCCAGGGCAGGATCATGCCGACGACGCCGATGGGCTCCTGCAGCGTCAGCCCATGCAAATCACCGGCCGGGAACGAGAGCGCGCCAGACGTTCCGGCAATCTTGGTGCACCAGCCGGCAAAATACCGGAAGGTTTCCGCAAAGAACGGCACTTCCATGTGCGCCGACGCGACGATTGGCTTGCCCATGCTCAGGGTTTCCAACTCGCCGAGTTCATCGGCATTCGCCTCGATCAACTCAGCAAGCCGCCATAGGATGCGGGCGCGGACCGCTGCGTTCATCCCCGACCATTCCGGGTGGTTGAGCGCCGCGCGAGCGGCACCCACAGCATTGTCGACGTCTTGCGCCGACCCGGCGCAGACCTTGGCGAAGATCTCCCCGGTCGCAGGATTGACCAAACTGCTCACCTGCTCGGCAGCGATTGGCCGGCCATTCACCCAAAACGGAACCGGTCGTTCCAGTCGATCCAGAGTGCGCTTTGATATCTGGTGAATGGCCATGACCTTAGGCTCGCTCTTGGGCTTTTGGGCCGCGGACTGGCGCTTCAAGAATGTATTGCCAAGGCGCGGGGAGATTGCGCTCCTGATGGGCTTCGATGATCGTGGGACCGTCGAGCGTAAGCGCTGTTTCCAAGGCCTTGCGCAGCTCATCGGGATTGCCGACGCGCATAGCGTTGGCTCCGAAACTTTCGGCAAACTTGACGAAGTCTGGATTGTGCAGATCGGCCGCGATGAAGCGCCCGTCATACCATTCCTTTTGCTGGCGGTAGACGTTGGCGTAGCGGTTGTCGTTGAACACGACGGTGATCAGCTTGATGCCATACTCAACAGCAGTCGCCAGTTCGGTAGCAGTGAAGAGGAACCCGCCATCGCCCGAAATGCTGATAACCGTCTTGTCCGGGTTAGCCGCCTTGACGCCGAGCGCGGTCGCATAGCCATAGCCAAGCGTGCCCTGGAAACCGCAGCTGACATGCCCGCGCAAATTGTAGATCGGCAGGCCGAACCACGAGGTGTAGCCAACCTGGGTGATCTCGTCGCAGAAAATCCCATCCTCTGGCAGTACGTCACGGATAGCCTTGAGGTAGGCCATCTGTGGAGCAACATTTGCAGCCATCTTGGTATGCAGGCTCTCCTTGAGGGCGCGCAGTTCTTCTTCACGCGAGGCAGGCCGTGTTGTCAGTGCCTTATCGAGTTCGGGCAGCATGGCCCGCAGGGTCGCCCCGGCATCGCCATGTAGCGCGATGGCTGGCTGGGCGTAGCGGTCGAATTCATGCGCATCGATATCGAGCCGGATGATTTTGATGCTTTCGTCCAGGCCCCAATACATCTGTGGGTATTTCAGGCGCGTGCCGATGGCGAACACCACATCAGCATCGGCCCAAAGCCGGCGACCAGCCGGGAAGACCTGGGCATGATAGTCACGATCATCGACAATGCCGCGACCCGAACGGAAGCATGTGACCGGCGCTTCGATCATCTGCGCCAGTGCGTTGACTTCCTTGGCCGCGTTAACCGCACCGCCGCCGACATAGATCAGCGGGCGCTTGGCGCTCTTGAGCAGCGCGATGGCCTCGGCAATATCGTTGCCGTTGGCGCTTGGTGTCTCAGGCAAGACAGCGGCGTGGCACGACACGGTGCGCGCGTTCTTAGCCATCACATCCGGAGCCATCTCCAGATGCACCGGACCGGGACGGCCCGTCTGCATCGCCACAAAGGCGTCGTTGATAAAGAGCGGGGCCGCGTGCGGGGTGTTGATCCGCTCGCCATACTTCAGCATGGACCGCATCGTGGCCAGCTGATCGGGAATCTCGTGCAGATAGCCGCGCCCCGACCCGATCGCATCGCTCGGAATCTGACCGCACAGGCTCAGGACGGGCGCGTTGGCGGCCCAAGCCGTGGACAAAGCGCCCATGGCATTCATGATACCGGGACCGGGAACCACCGAAAACACTGCTGGCTTGCCCGTCGAACGGGCCGCGCCGAACGCCATATAGGCGGCGCCCTGCTCGTGACGGCTGCGAATGATGTTCATGCCACCATTGGTGCGCTGGATCGCGTCAAAGAAATTATCCAGCTGTCCACCCGGCAAGCCGAACATGGTGCCGACGCCATTGGCCTTGAGTGCCGAAACGAGAATATCAGCACCCGTCTGGACCTTAGTGTCGGCCGTATTCAGGGATTGATTCATAGGCGTTGCCTTACCAGGGATTGGAAGTTGGATGATCTTCGAAATCGGTATCGGCCTTCACCGACACCGCTTCATCGGAGCGAAACAAACAGGTGATTGCGAACCAGATGACACTCGGGCGCAGGATGGCCCCGAACAGGACCCTGACGTCCCTTGGAGCCAGGACGGCGCGGGTACGCACGGCATCTTTCGCCGCGTTTTCCATGACCAGCGCACCACCCTCGACCCGCAAGGTGTCGATGGTGATATCCATGTCTGCGATGGGTGTGACCACACGCATGGGTTCAGTCTTTCCGAAGGGTTCCGCGCGCTTGCGCGCCGGAAATACGGGATTTCAGCAAATCGGAATGCTTCATGCCCTGTTTGTCGAACGGCATGACGAACTGGCCACGCTCGTACATCTGATCCATCGAGGTGTAGGCGCCCTGCATTTTGTGCGCGAGGTTGCGCGGCGGGTTGCCCGAAGGGAACAGGTTGGGTGGATAGATCGGCTTTTCGTAAATCTTGCCGAAGGCTTCGGTGCGCAAATCAACCCATGTGTTGTGATTGATCTGGGTGCGGTGCTCACGCAGCGCTTCGATGTCGATGGTGACCGATAGGACCTGCTCTTCAGGGTAAGGCGCGTGCCTCATGACCATGCCGGTATAGTCGATACCGAACGAGTTTCCGGCGCAGAAGGCCTTGGGATAGTACTTGTAGTCGACCGTGCCCCAGTTCGACCCAAGCAGATAGGCCATGTTATCGTGGGCCCGGGTGCGGCGGGTGAACATCCAGAAATCCCAAGGCTCCGAGACGCCTTCCATCTCCTGCAGTGCCACCGGATGGCAAATCACCTCCACGCCGTTATAGCCGAGGGCGCGGGACGCTTCGGGCGTGCAGCCGTCATGACAGGTCATGCAGCCCAGCTTGCCGATGGGAGAATCCAGCACCGGGAACAGGTCTTCGATCCTGTCGCCAAAGACGGCGGTATATTCGTCCCACATATCATGGGGCGAGGTGCCCAGGCCGATCGAGGCCGGGATGTGATACTTACGATACTTCAGCTCGACCCCATTCGGGCCAAGGATGAAAGCTGTGTTGAACCAGCGATCGGGGAACTCGGGGACCTTTTCGATCAAGCCGCCGCCAGCGATATACATGTCGTATTCACGGCACTTTTCGATCAGGATCTGGATCTCTTCATCTTCGAAGGTGATGGCCTTCTTCATGAAATCCTGCAGACCGTGCTCACCCTTGCCCGGTGTCGTGACGCCTTGCAGGAAGTATTCGGGGAAAACCGCCAGGCGAACGGGCACTTCCCAATGATAGCCGACACCAAAATCGATCAGATCAAGGGCGCGCTGCAGGTTCCGCTTGATGCCCGCCCGGTCAACCGCCACTTCGACATGGGGCTGAACGACAAGCGCCGTGTATTTTTCAATCCGCTTACGCATTCGGAAACTCTCCTGCTTAGTTCAGAGGACGATGGGGCATGCCGAAATCGCGCAGCATGACGTTCGCCGTAATTGTACCCATGGCCGTGATCCCGCCGCCTGGATGGCAACTTGGACCGGTCATGTAGAGCTTAGGGACGGGGGATTTGTACTGCGAGTAGCCGGGCAGCGGACGGAAGTAGCCCATCTGCGACAGCAGCCGCTCACCGCCGGTGGTGTTGCCGCTCACGAAGGCCGGATTGGCCTCTTCGAGGCTCACGCCGGTTTCGTAATAAGCGCCGAGGATATTGTCCTTGGTCATGTTCGTCGTGTAGCGGCGCATGACCTTCATCATGACCTCTTCGACATATTCCTCGATGTAGTCGTTCCAGTTCACGCCATTGGAAAGCCGGCTGGGAACAAAGGTGTCGAGGATCAGGGTGTGCTTGCCATCCGGGGCGCGCGAGGGATCGAGCTTGGTCCAGCCAGCCGACCACAGGAATGGATTGGTTGGCGCCTTGCCCATCATGATCTCGGCGTACTGCACGTCGATATCGTGCAGCGTGCCGAATATGCGGTGGAATGCACAGGCATTCATGTCGGCGCCGTTCTTGTAGTTCGGTAGCTCATTAAGCGCCAAATGCACGCGGGCGATCGACACCGTGCCGTACGAGAAATTGCGGCACGCCTGCACGAACTCAGGCGCCAAAGCCCCCTCTTCCATGCAGTCGATGAACGACACTTTCAGCCCGAGCCCCGTCACAACCGCCTTCTTGGCGGTAATCTGCTCGCCGCTTTCGAGCCGCACGCCGACACAGGCCCCCTCGGCATTGAGCACGAACTTGTCGATCGGCGCGTCGGTCAGCACCGAACCGCCATGGGCCTTGACGTAGTTGGCCAGCGCTGTCGGCAGCATCATCGAGCCACCCTTCGGGATCGCCGCGCCATAGGTGTGGATGCCGGGGATCAGGATATAGAACGACTGCCCGGTGGCTTCGGTATCCGGGAAAATCTGCGGAGCCAGCGCCCAGCCCAGAATGAATGCGCGGACCGTGTCGTTCTCGAAATTCTGCATCACGAACTGACGCGACGACAGGTTGAATTCCTTGAGCTTAAGCAGACCTTGATAGCTGTTCTGCATGGCCGCTGTCATTGTGGCCGGCTTGCCTGGGGGCGAGAACATGCCCTTGATGAAGCCATCCTTGATGCCATGCCACTGGTCGAAAATTTCGCGGTAGCGCTGTGCATCCTTGACCGAATGCTGCGCGATGCTCTGGCAGGTCTTTTCAATATCCTTGTAGACCACGATGCCAGGGCCGTTGGTGTCGGGATGGCCGGTAATGTGGTTCTGCTCCCAGATATACTCCAGGCCATGCTCCTTCAGCTCGGGCATCAGCTCCTGAAAGTCCGGGTTGGCGTGAATCCAGACGTGGGACGAGCCGAACAGGTCGTGCTTGAAACCGGGCTGGGTGACTTCCCGCGTGACGCAGCCGCCACCGATCCAGGAATTACGCTCCACGACGCAAACCTTCAGCCCGTTCTTTGCCAGCAAAGCGGCGCATGCCAGGCTGTTATGCCCTCCACCAGCGATCACAACATCAAAGTCTTCAGCACTCACCAGCGCTACCTCTCTTTTTTGGTTTGTCCAAACTAACACCTTTGTTATTTTGGTCAAGCCAACAATTGCAATTTCACGCGACGTCGCTTGACGGGTCGCCTGACCAGGCGAACGCCGCCCACCCATCGCAGGCGCGCGCAATGCGCGTCCGTTGTAAATGCGCAATAATGTCAATGAGATAATCTGCGATCTGGCATCTGCGATGTAGGAACTAGCTCCCCTCTCCCGACCGAAAGAGAGGCCAGAGAACGTAAACCAATCCACCAATTTGGCAGAACTGGTAATACCAATTTAGACGAAATGCGCCCACAGGATCTCACCGAGCAGAAACAAAATGACCGCCACTCCATTTCTGGCGCGGCGGTCACTTACTCGAGAGTTCAGGAATCGGCGTTCAGCCTAACGCCGGCCAGCGCTACTGCGCTGAAAAGTAGGCATCGCAGGCGCGCTCGACACCGCGCAACTCGGCCAGCCCCTTGAGGCGCCCGATATAGGAATATCCAGGATTTGACGCCTTGGAGCGGTCCGCAGTCAGCAGGTGCCCGTGGTCCGGGCGCATCGGAATCGTGCAATCGCTCCGCCCCACGGCCTGGCGGCGGTTTTCTTCAATGCGGATGAGCCGGATCAGCTCCGGCATGCTGGCCCTGCCGTCCAGATGCTCGGCCTCCTCGAACGAACCGTCCGCATCAACGCTGACATTGCGCAGATGCAGAAAATGCACGCGCTCCGCCACCTGCTTGAACAGCGCCAGAATGTCGTTGTCGCGCGATGAACCCAATGACCCAGCGCAAAAGGTGATGCCGTTTTCCACATGATCGCTGGAGTCCAGCACCCAGCCCAGATCGTCGCTGTTCGACACCACGCGCGGCAAACCAAACAGTGGAAACGGCGGATCATCGGGATGAATGCAGATCCGCACGCCGAGCTCATGAGCAACCGGCGCAACGACCTGCAAGAACTTGCGTAGGTTTTGCCGCATATCGTCCGCACTCACGCTGCCATAGGCATCGAGCAGTGCCTTGAAGGACTTCAGATCATGATGCAAATTAGTGCCAGGCAGCCCGGCAATAACAGTCTTTTCGATCCGCGTCGCGTCGTCGGCCGATAGCCCGGCCATCATCACCGCCGCCCGCTCCTGCACGTCCGCGGAATAGGAGCCTGCGGCCCAGGGCCGTTTCAGGATAAAGATGTCGAAGGCCGCGAACTCCGCCATGTCAAAGCGCAGCGCCGTCGCTCCTTTGGTGGTCGGGTACAGCAAATTGGTCCGCGTCCAGTCGACCACCGGCATGAAATTGTAGCAGATCGTGCCGATGCCGTTACCGGCGACGGCCCGCATGGACTGAACGAAAGCCTCGACATAGCGATCAGCGCCGGGCGCACCGCGCTTGATATCCTCGTGGACCGGGATGCTCTCCACCACCGACCAGGTCAGGCCAGCGGTGGCGATGACGTCGCGATGCGCCCGGACGGCCTCCGAACTCCAGGGCTCTCCCACCGGAATGCTGTGAAGCGCGGAAACGATTCCCGTTGCTCCCGCCTGCCGGACTTCCGCAAGCGAGATCGGGTCACTGGCTCCAAACCAGCGCCAAGTTTGCTGCACCTTTAGACCTTTCTTTCCTCGTCGCCAGAGACCTCCGCTCCGAGTTGACGGGATCGGCCGCTAGGCAATTCTACTAGGTTCATCATTAGGCGTCATGAGAAGCCCTTTCAAATTTATAGTCTTTTTCATGCAATTGGAAAGCGTCCAAATCTGAAAACAACGCGTCACCGCGCCGTCACCGGCACCTAGGCGAGAGCCTGGATATCCAAAAGTCATCCCTCCGACTGCGTGGGAGCACTCAAACTGCCGTAAAGACGGCGCAGCAATGTCTTGAGCAGCTCGGCCTCGCCCGGTAGCAGATTTTCCATCACCTTGACCTCATGCTGGCGGGCCGCGCCGACCAGGTAAGTCGCTAGCTCACGTCCCTGCGCGGTCAGATACACCCGCACGCGCCGCCGATCTATTTCATCGGATCCACGCCGCACCAGGTCGCGGTTGTCCATCTGGTCGATCAGCTTCGTCAGTCGCGATTGCTCCATCAAAGCAAGCTCCGCCAGGCGTGTGACCATCAAACCGTCCTCGTCATAGAGGCAGGCGAGCACGCGCCACTCCGGGCCTTTCAGGCCATTCCGGCGCACAAAACCATGAAACTCAGAACTGGCGGCATCGCTGGTCGCCGCCAGCAGATAGAGCAGATAATTCGGAATGAAACTGCCAGGAGCGGGGAGATGCGCCGCGTCGATTTCTAGCTGCCTCTTTTGAGCACTCATGACCAAACGACCTTTTTCTGTCCGCCCCATAGTGGCTATGCCAGCCCATCAATACAAGAATTTGCTGGATCCCGCGCCGCTTGGCACCAGCCTCAAAGCACGTCCTGGCCGCGCATCTTAAATTTGGGGGGTTGACAAGAATTAACATGAAATTTCATATTTAGTAGACATGAGGCACAGGAGCGGGAGGCTCTTATGAATCAGCTGAACCTTACGATCATTGAAGTCACCCAAGAGACGGAGCTGGTTAAATCATTCCAGCTTGCCGCCGCCGATGGCACCCCCCTGCCGCCCTTCACCGCTGGCGCCCACATCCGCGTGTCGCTGCCCGGCGGGGATGATCGCCCCTACTCGTTGATCGCGGTAGGCGATGCCGCCGCTTTGGCCAGGCCAATTTCCTATCGGCTGGGCGTGCGGTTGGAAGAGACCGGAGCGGGCGGGTCTCGCTACATGCACGGGCTGGAGGTCGGCGACACGCTGGTCACCACCGCACCGAAGAACGATTTCACCCTGATCAAGTCCGCCGCGCCGGTAGTGCTGATCGCCGGCGGCATTGGCATCACTCCTCTCACCAGCATGGCCACCAGCTTGAAACACCTCGGCGTCCCCTACCAGCTGCACTATTGCGGCCGTTCGCAGGGGTTACTGGCTTTCTTGGCCGCCCTCAAGGACATGCACGGCCCTGCGCTCACCGAACATTACGACACCGACGACAGCGCCCTTGACCTGAAGGCGCTCATCGCCGGGTTGGATAGCACGAGCCAGATTTACGTCTGCGGCCCGGCGGGCCTGATCGAGGCGGTGCGCGAAACGGCAGCAGCGCGTGGCTTCGCCAAAAGCCAGGTCCATTTCGAGTTGTTCGCGCCGAAAGTGAGCGCTGACGGCAATGGCACCTTCGAAGTGGAGCTGCGCTCGACCGGCCAAGTTTTCGCTGTGCCTGCGGATCGCTCGATCGTCGAGGTGCTTGAGGCAGCGGGCGTGGACCTGACTTACGACTGCAAGCGCGGCGACTGCGGCATCTGCCAGACCACCGTGCTGAGCGGCGTCCCCGATCATCGCGACGTCATCCTGACCGACGCGGAACGCGCCACCAATTCCGTCATGCAGATCTGCGTCAGCCGCGCCAAGTCGGACCGGCTTGTTCTGGACATCTGAGCCCCAGGAGAACCTCATGGGTAAATACACCACTGCCAGTGATATTCGCGCCTTGGTGCGCCCGGTGGAAATCCACAAGGATGTCTATATCAGCGACGAGGTTTTCCGGCTCGAGACCGAGCACCTTTTCGCGAATACCTGGGTCTATGTCGGCCACGAAAGCCAGGTCGCCAATAAGGGCGACTATTTCACCACCGAAGTGGGCGTGCAGCCGATGATCATGTCGCGCCACATCGATGGCGAGATCTATGTGAACTACAATCGCTGCCCGCATAAGGGCACCAAGATCGCCATGGATCGCTCCGGCAATACCGGAAAGTTCTTTCGCTGCCCCTACCATGCCTGGTCGTTCAAGACCGACGGATGCCTTTTGGCCATCCCCTTGAAGAAGGGCTACGAGAACACCGGCTTTGCCGAAAACACCTCGGTCAAGGGCCTCACCCCGGTCGGGGCGGTCAGAAACTATCGCGGCTTCGTCTTCGTGCGGCTCAACCCGGAGGGCATCGGCTTCGATGATTATTTCGGCGGCAGCCTTTCCTCGCTCGACAATATGGTCGACCGCTCCCCGGTCGGGCGGCTGGAAGTGGCAGGGCCACCGCTGCGCTACCTGCACCATTGCAACTGGAAGATGCTGGTCGAAAACCAGACCGACACCTGCCACCCGATGGTCGCCCATGAAAGCTCGGCCGGAACCGCCGTGCGGCTTTGGGAAGAGATGGACAAGCCCGACGGCACGCCCCGGCCCATGGCGATGGAAGTCATCGCCCCGTTCATGTCGCCCTACGAGTTCTTCGAATCCATGGGCATTCGCACCTGGGCGAACGGGCATGGCCATACCGGCGTGCACCACTCCATCCATTCCGATTACTCGGCAATTCCCGGTTACTTCGAGCAGATGGCCGCAGCCTATGGCGACGAACGCGCCCGGGCGATCCTGGACGAGAACCGGCACAACACGGTCTATTTCCCCAACATCATGATCAAGGGGCCGGTCCAGCAATTGCGCAACTTCATTCCCATGGGGGCTAATAAGACCATGGTCGAAAGCTGGATATTCCGGCTGGTGGATGCGCCCGACATGCTGCTGGAACGCACAGCCACCTATAACCGGCTGATCAACGCGCCGACCTCGATGGTCGGCCATGACGACCTCGAAATGTACGAACGGGCCCAGGAGGGTCTGCACTCCCAAGGTCTCGACTGGGTCAATATCCAGCGCCTCTATCCGGGCGAAGAGAACTTCGAGGAGGCAGCGGTCGAGAACGGCACCACCGAGCGGCAGATGCGCAACCAGATGCACGCCTGGGTCAAATTCATGACCGCGACGATGGAGGAGGCGTGATGACTTATCCCGCCAAGAACGACCTGATCGACTTCATCTATGATGAAGTGCGCATGCTGGACGATGCCCGCTTTTCCGATTGGCTGACTCTGTGGGAGCCCGATGGCATCTATTGGATGCCGCTCGAGTACAATCAGCAGGACACCAAGCTCGTGACCTCGCTGCTCTATGAAGATCAGTTCATGCTTCGTCTGCGCGTCGAGCGCCTGAACAACGAACGCACCTTCAGCCAGAAGCCCAAAAGCCGCAGCCACCACGTCATCCAGCGCCCCTATGTCGATGTGTTCGAGCCAGAGAACGGCCATTTCGTCACGCATACGGCGATGCACTATGTCGAAACGCGCCTCGACGAGCAGGTGCTGCTTGCGATCAACGCCCAGCACGAACTGGTCCTGCGCGATGGCGCCATCCGCATCAAGCGCAAGAAGGTCGTGCTGCTGAACAGCGATGCAGCCTTCCGCAGTATTCAGCTTCTACCGTGAGTCAGTCCCCGATGATCAACACCTCGCCCCTGCCGGATGTCGACGACGTTGCTGCCGCTTTCGCCCACGCCGTTAGCACCTGGCCCGAGCGGCCGTTTCTCAACGTCCTGCCCGAGACGGCTGCCCGCTATCAAATTCAGGCGGGTGAGCTGACCTATGGAGTAGCGGAAGCTGAAGTCACCCGTCTGCGTCAGGCCTATTCCGCCGCCGGATACCAGGCCGGATCCCGCGTCGTGCTGCTGCTCGAAAACCGGCCGTCGTTTTTTCTGCACTGGCTAGCGCTCAACGGACTGCAGATTTCCGTTGTAYCGGTCAATCCAGACCTGCGTGCCGCTGAACTGGAATACCTGATCGGCCATTCCGAACCGGTGCTGGCCGTCGCCCTCGCCTCCCGAGTTGCCGATCTTGCCGCCGCAGCGCGGGCCGCCGGCCACGCAATGCAGGTCATCGCCATCGGCGACGCTCCACCCCCAGCACCAGATACACAACCGGTATTCGACGCCACCCTGCCCGGCTACGAACGCGAAGCCGCCCTGCTCTATACCTCGGGCACAACGGGACAGCCCAAGGGCTGTGTTCTGTCCAACACCTATTTCCTGCTCGCCGGGCAATGGTATGCGTCCGCCGGAGGCCTCTGCATGCTGACCGACGCGGGCGAACGGATGATTACTCCGCTGCCGGTCTTTCATATGAACGCCATGGCCTATTCGCTGATGGCGATGGTGACGGTCGGTGGGTGCCTCACCGTGCTGGACCGTTTCCACCCACGCAGCTGGTGGTCCAGCGTGCGCGAGAGCCAGGCCACGTGTCTACACTATCTGGGCGTGATGCCGGCCATGCTGATGGGTGCCGCCGAAAGCGACAGTGACCGGACGCACGCGGTGCGCTTCGGATTCGGTGCAGGCGTCGATCCCAAACTGCACGGCCCGTTTGAGGAACGTTTTGGGTTTCCGCTGGTCGAAAGCTGGGCGATGACCGAAACGGGCGCGGGCACCGTTACCGTGGTCAAAACCGAGCCGCGCAAGCTGGGGCAGCGATGCATCGGGCGCCCCGATCCCACCATGGAAATTCGCCTTCTAGACGACGCCGGCAACGAGGTCGAAACCGGCGCGCATGGCGAGCTGGTGGTGCGCCGGGCCGGGGCCAATCCGCGCTACGGGTTTTTTTCAAACTATTACAAGAACGAGGAAGCCACTGCCGAGGCGTGGGCCGGGGGATGGTTTCATACCGGCGATATCGCGTGCCGCGACGCAGACGGCGATCTGTTCTTTGTGGATCGCAAGAAGAACGTTATCCGCCGCAGCGGTGAAAACATCGCCGCCGTCGAGGTTGAATCGGTACTGATGCGCCACCCCGCTGTCGCCAATGTCGGCATTGCCGCGGTGCCCGATAGTATGCGCGGCGATGAGGTGTTCGCATGCGTCGTGCCCGCCACGCCCGGCACGCCGGAGCTGGCCCGTGAGATTGTGACATGGTGCTTGGAACAGCTCGCCTATTATAAGGCCCCCGGCTACATCGCCTTTGTCGAAACCCTGCCTTTGACGCCGACGCAGAAGATTCAACGCGGCGAGCTCAAGACCATGGCAGCAGCGCTTTTGGCCCAGCCGCACACGGTCAACACCTGCGATATGAAGCGCAGGGCAACATCTTGAAAGCCCGCCGTGCGCTCTATGATGGCGTCGTTCTCGTCGCTCCTGCGACGGTGCCCTATGTGCGGTACTCCAGAGAGACGGCGCATTGGTGGATCGCCCGCGCATTGCGGGCCTCGCTCACCGCCGCTGGCCTGCGCCCGCGCGATATTGATGGTTTTTCCGTATCGAGTTTTTCGCTGGCCCCCGATACAGCGGTGGGGCTGACCCAACATTTGGGTCTGATCCCGCGCTGGCTCGACCACATTCCTATGGGTGGGGCGAGCGGCGTCGTGGCGCTGCGCAAGGCCGCCCGCGCCGTGCAGGCGGGCGACGCCCACATCGTGGCGTGCGTATCAGGCGACACTAACCAGATCGACAGTTTTCGGCGCATGCTGCCCAATTTCAGCCGCTTCGCTCAGGATGCGTCCTACCCCTATGGCGCAGGCGGCCCCAATGCCTGCTTTGCCTTGCTGACCGACTATTACATGCGCGAATATGGGGCCGAACGTGCCGACTTCGGCAAGATCGCCGTGGCCCAGCGCGACAACGCCCTGAAGAACTCGCACGCGATCATGAAAAGCCCGCTGACGCTGCAGCAGTATCTGGAAGCGCGCCCGATTGCCGATCCGCTTGCCTTGTTCGATTGCGTTATGCCGGTCGCCGGGGCCGAAGCCTTTCTGGTGATGCGCGAAGATGAAGCTTTGCGCCGGAACCTGCCCTTCGCCCGCATCCGTTCAACCATCGAGCGCCACAACGCCTATCCCGAAGACCCAATTCAGATGCGGGGCGGTTGGGCCATGGATGCCGATGAGCTTTACGAGATGGCCAAGGCCACACCCGACGAGATCGACCTCTTGCAGACCTATGACGACTACCCGGTGATCTCCATGATGCAGTTCGAGGACCTCGGCTTTTGCCGCAAGGGCGAAGGCCCGGGTTTCGTGCGCCAGCACGATCTGACCATTGGCGGTGACTTTCCGCACAATACCTCCGGCGGGCAATTGTCGGCCGGGCAGGCCGGGGCAGCGGGCGGCTTTTTGGGGCTTGTCGAAGCCATTCGYCAGGTCACCGGCACAGCCGGCCCGACCCAGGTAGCGAGTGCTCGCACTGCGATGGTCTCCGGCTTCGGCATGATCAACTACGATCGCGGTGTTTGCTCGGGTGCAGTGATTATTTCGGGGGCGGACGCATGACCGCCCCGATCTCCCCACCATCCAAAAAGAACCCACAAAAACGCACGCCCGTCCCCGCCAGCCCGCCGCAAGCGCGCAGCCGGGCGGCTTTGGGATTGAGCGCCGCCGCAGCGCAGGGGCAATTTAAGCTCCAAGTTTGTCAAGAGTGCGCTGCTATCCAATACCCACCGCGCGACGCGTGTGCGCAATGCCTGTCGACCGCCCTACAGTGGTCGCCCGTGTCACCCCTTGGTCAGTTGATTGCCGATACCATCGTGCGGGTAAGCCCCAACGCCTACTTCCGCGACAGCACCCCGTGGCGCACGGGAACGGTGAAGCTGGATGCCGGCCCCTCGATCATCTGTCATGTGCACGGCGATTGCATAAAGGGCGAGCTGGTTCGTCTAATCAACCGGCTCGATCGCGGCGGACAGGGCGTGCTGATGGCGCTTCCGCTCACTGCCACCCCCAACATGGAGGACGATCCTCAGATGCGCGAGCTGACCTGCGATCCCAAATTCCGGCGCGTGCTGATCACTGATGGGCGCAGCGACACGGCGCTTGCCCTGGCCCGCGCCCTTGCCAAGGCCGGGGCCGAGACTGTGTTCGTCGGCGAGGCGGAAGCCTGGCGCGATAACCCGGTTCGCGCGCAGCTTCTCGCCCTTCCGCAAGTGCAATTGGTGCCGCTTGATGTGACCAACACCGCGTCGGTGACGGCGCTTGCCGCGCAGATCGGCGGCAAGGTCGATATCCTCATCAACAATGCCCGTTTCGTGCGCYCCGGCGGCGTTATCGCGCGCGGCGACACAGTGTTCGCCCAGCAAGAGCTCGAGGTGAACTATCTCGGCCTGATGCGTTTGGCGCAATCGTTCGGCCCGGCTATGCGGGCGCGCGGCACGGACGGGCAGAATAATGCCATTGCCTGGGTCAACATCCTGTCGGTCTACGCCTATGCCAACCAACCCGATTTCGGCTGCTTTGCCGCCTCGAACGCCGCAGCCCTGTCGCTGACCCAATGCCTGCGCGCCGAAGTGCTGGCGGGCGGCATACGGGTGATGAACGCCTTTACCGGCCCGACCGATGACGACTGGCACCAGCCCCTGCCCGCACCCAAAGTCACCGCAAGCGCCTTGGCACGCGCTATCGTGGCAGCGCTAAAGGACGGCCTAGAGGATGTCTTTGTCGGCGAAATTGCCCAGGACCTTTATGAGCGCTGGCGCGCAGACCCCAAAGTGCTCGAGCTTGAAATGACTGCCGGAGGCGGGGCATGACCAATCCACCACCGGGCGGAGCGACCCTACTCGCCGAGCTGGCGCTGGCCATGGCCACGGGCCGCATCGAAACCGTCGATCTGACCCACACGCTGGACCCGGACTTCCCGGTCATGGTTCTGCCACCCGAGTTCGGCCAATGCGCTCCGTTCCGAATGGAAGAAGTTTCGGCCTTCGACCATCGCGGCCCGGCCTGGAAATGGCATAATTTTACCTGTTCCGAGCATACCGGAACTCATTTCGACGCGCCCGCGCACTGGATATCGGGGCGCCATCTCCCCAACAACAGCGTCGACGCCATTCCGGCCGGCAATTTCGTCGGACCGGTGGTGGTGATAGATTGCTCCAAAGGGGCCGCCCGCAATGCGGATTTCGAGCTGACGCCCGCAATCATTGCCGCCTGGGAGGCCGAACACGGCGAAATCCCACCCGATAGCTGGGTGCTGATGCGCACCGACTGGTCCAAGAAAAGCGCCGCGGACTACCTGAACCTGCGCGAGGACGGCGCCCATTCACCCGGACCCAATCCCGACGCCATGCGCTTTCTGGTGGAGCGCCGCTCCATTCGCGGCTTCGGGACCGAGACCGTGGGAACCGACGCCGGTCAGGGCGCGCACTACACGCCGCCCTACCCCGCCCATTTCTACCTGCATGGCGCCGGGAAGTACGGCCTGCAATGCCTGACGAACCTCGACCAGCTACCCCCAACCGGCGCGTTTCTTCTCGCGGCTCCCCTCAAGATCAAGAACGGCACTGGCAGCCCGCTGCGCGTGCTTGCCCTGGTTCCCCGCTAAGTCCCGGAAAGGATGTCCCAAACCATGACAGACTACACAGCCGTCATTACCGGCGGGAGCAAGGGCATCGGCGCCTGCGTGGCACAGCGCATGCTGGACAAGGGCTATCGGGTGATTTCCATATCGCGCCACGACCCCGATTTCAGCCACGCCAATCTCGAAAGTGTGCAGGCTGACCTGCTGGACCCCGCGGCGGTACGCCTGGCGGCGGCCGATATCGCGGCGCAGCACCAGGTCACCCACCTTGTCAACAATGCCGGCATGATCTGGCCCAACCTGCTCGAGAATGCGACGCCCGAAGATATCGCCGGGCTGGGCCAGTTGCATCTGGGCGCGCCGCTGTTGCTGTTGCAGGCCTTCTTGCCCGCCATGAAGGCGCGCCGGTTTGGCCGGGTGCTGTTCAATTCGTCGCGCGCCGCTCTGGGCAGCCCCACCCGCACTGCCTATAGCGCCTCCAAGGCTGGCATGATCGGCATGGCGCGAACCTGGGCGCTCGAACTCGCCCCGCATGGTATCACCGTCAATGTGGTCGCTCCCGGCCCCATTCAGACCGACAATTTCTGGGGCATCGTCCCCAAGGGCAGCGAACACGAAGAGGGTGTGGCCAAGCGCATTCCCGTCGGGCACCTCGGAACATCCGAGGATGTGGCCCACGCCTTCATGTACTTTGCCGATGCCCGGGCCGGGTTCGTCACCGGTCAGACGCTCTTTGTCTGCGGCGGCGCCAGCATCGGGTCCGTCCCCATCTGAATTGCTTTTTACGCGCAGCTAACGCCCTCACCGCCAGGAGAAAATCATGGAATACCGCACTCTCGGCCGCTCCGGCCTTAAGGTTTCAACCCTGACGATGGGGACCATGACCTTTGGTGGCCCAGTCAAAGTCGGCCATACCGAACAGGCCGACGCCACCCGGCAGATCGACCTCTGCCTCGATCACGGCATCAACCTGCTCGATACCGCCAATATCTATAATGACGGTGTCTCCGAGGAGATGATCGGCGTGGCCCTTGCGGAGAACGGACGCAGGCAACGGGCGCTGCTCGGCACCAAGGTGCGGTTCAAGGTCGGCAGCGGCCCCAACGAGCAGGGTCTGTCGCGTCACCATATCGTTGCGCAGGCCGAAGCCAGCCTCAAGCGCCTCAAGACCGATGTCATCGATCTGTACCAGGTGCACGAATGGGACGGCATGACCCCCATCGAAGAAACGATGGAAGCGCTCGACACCCTGATCAAGACCGGCAAGGTGCGTTACATCGGCTGCTCGAACTATTCGGGCTGGCATATCTCCAAAGCGCTGGTGGCAGCCGATAGCCGCCATCAGCAGCGCTTCGTCTCCCAGCAGATCCACTACACCCTCAACGCGCGCGAAGCCGAATGCGAGTTGGTGCCAATCAGCCAGGATCAGGGTCTAGGCATCTTGATCTGGTCGCCGTTGGCGGGTGGCCTCCTGTCCGGCAAGTACCGGCGCTCCGGCGGCCCCGATGCAGGCCGCCATGTCGGCGGCTTCCGCGAACCGGTCGTAAACGACTGGGAAAAACTTTACGACATCGTCGAGGTCGTGGTCGCGATTGCCGAGGCGCGCGGTGTATCGGGCGCACAGGTGGTTCTGGCCTGGTTGCTTGAACGCCCGGGCGTGACTTCCATTGTCATCGGCGGCCGCAGCGAAGCCCAGTTCAGCGACAACCTAGCGGCGGCCAATTTGAAGCTCTCCGCAGAAGAACGATCCAGACTCGACGGCGTCAGCCTTCCAGTGCTCCCCTACCCCTATTGGCATCAGGCCCTCAGCGTCAAAGACCGCCTCGGCCCCATCGATCTCGACCTGCTGACCCCGTACATCGAAGCTGCCAAGCCGGTTTGACCTTCAGCTCGTACAGAACTCAAGACGCGGCAATCTGGTTTGCCGCGTCTACTCGGTGGCCGTGTCGTTGACCGTCCAGGATTCAGCGATCCACGGTTAGATCTCGAGCGTTTCGGGGGTCTGGTAGGTGAGCTTGTCAGTGATCTGGTTGAGCACGCCGCCATTCGGATAGAAGCCTCCCGCCGGTGGGTACAGGTTCCTATGCGCGGAACAGCAGGTCGTATTCCAGCCGCTCCATCAGAAGCCGTTCCGAGCGGATCGAGTAGAACGCTTGGCATAGCATCGCCCGGAGCAACTTCTCGGGCGGGATTGACGGCCGCCCGATCGGCGAATACAGCGCCGCGAAATCCCACTCAAGCGCCGACAGCGCCTCGTTCACGATCGCCCGGATGCGGCGCAGCGGATGATCCCGCCGAACCCGCCCCTCAAGATCAACATAGCTGAACAGTTCGCCCGTCCGTTCGTCCTCGCCCGGCACAATTCACTCCCGCCACCTCGTGGCCAGAGTGAATCGCGAACCCAGAACTGTCGCAAGCCCTTTTTCAACAGCCTGCTAGTGCCAGACCCGCGTCAGATCCTAAAATAGCCGGCTACCCCCCACCGCGATATCAGTCATCGCCGCCCTTCGGGTACGAGATGATGGACAAGAAGCGGATCGGAAGCCTGGTCAATTGATCGGGGCCATGTGGTGTGTCGGCGTCGAAGAACAAGCTGTCGCCGGGGGCCATGCGATAGAGCTTCGTACCGTGCCGGTAGGTGATCTCACCTTCGAGCAGATAGAGGAACTCCATTCCCAGGTGCTGGAAAAGCGGGAAGGTGTCGGCGTGGCTGGTCAGGGTGATGAGATAGGGCTCGACCGAGAGCGCGCCGGAACTGGATCCGATATAGCCGAGGAGGTTGTAGTGGTGGCTGGCACGCGTGCTGCGCCGTTTTACTGCGACCCCTGCCCCGCACTTGACGAACACCGCGCTGCGCTCTTCCTCGAAGCGTCGCAGCAGCCCAGTGAGCGGAACCCCGAGCGCCTGCGACAGCGCCTGCAATGTGGTCAGCGATGCCGATATCATCCCGTTTTCGATTTTCGACATCATGCCAACCGAAATACCGGCTGCACCCGCAAGCTCCTTCGCAGTCATGCCATGGCGTTTGCGGCAGGCCCGCACCTCGCGACCGATGGACGCCTGAAGCTCATTTTCCTCAGGCACGCGGATCGCGTGCGGATCCTGGCACAGCGGCAGTGCGACCGCGGCCGGAGCCGAAGCCATCCGGGCCCTCGGGCCTGGCCTTGCGGGCTCAAGCCTAGGTAGGGAAACTGCTGCTGTCATTTGGGCACCTCCCACATTCGCTAGGCGTAAATAACTGCGCCTGGCGCAGGCTTCAGACGGCTTAGCCGAAACTCAAACGAAACCGCTCACCACGCCAACGCCCGCCATCGCGGCAAGCCCGCCGAGTAAGCGGATAAGGAACGAACCCCTCGCCCCGCCCTTGCTGTCGAGAAGCAAGCCGAAGCCGAGGCCCAAGGCATGCAGTGTCGCGGTCGCCAGCACAAAACCAGCACCGTATGCCAGGCCGCTGGCGCTCTCCGGCATCTCGGCACCGTGGGCGTAACCATGAAAAACAGCAAAGAACCCGACCAGTGCCATGGCGACAGCCACGCTCGCATGCAGGTTGAAGGCGACAACGCCGCCAAGAACGACGATCGAGAGGCCAATGCCAAGCTCGACGAAGGGCACGGCGATGCCGGCAAGACCAAGGGCCCCGCCGAGCACCATCACCGAAACGAAGCTTGCCGGCACGAGCCATCTGGCGCGGCCACCCAGCTGGGACGCAAACAGACCGACCATGACCATGGCGAGGACATGGTCGAGCCCGCCAAGCGGATGGGCGAAGCCATGGGCAAAACCGTCCACATGGCCAAGGCCGGTATGTGCGTTGGCGAGACCTGGCGCCAATGCGAAGGCGGCCAATGCCGCGGACCTAACGATCGATTTGCTGTTCATTGCCTGCTTCCTTTCAATGTTTGTGATGCGAATGCGGTTGTCACTTGCGCCGTGGCACGGGCGGTTTGCCAAAAGCCGCCTCGACGGCAAGCCCAAACAGGCTTTCGAATATGCCGCGCGCGGTCACCGCATCGGCGGCAAGGCAACGGATGCCCCAGCCCGCGCCGTTGGCCAGCGCCGTTACGCCGAGGACTGCAGACGCCGTGTTGTTCAGCGCGACAAGCACTTCCGCTGTCGGAAGCCGGGTGGGGTCGCCGAGAAGCATGAAGTTGGAAACGACCCGCCAGGCGCCGATGGGCGAGGCTCGGCCTACGAGCTGCGCGCCTGTGACTTCTAGATTATCACGCACAAGCAGCCGGCCTGCGGCGTCGCGAATAACAACGTCCGCGCCCAGCCGGTCGAAGAGGCGGAAGCGCCCTTCCGGGTCATGACAAGCAAAGGCGTCCGACAAAAACAACACAGCGCCGGGCGCCAACCTTGCCTGGGTGGTGATCGAACAAGATGCCCCGGGAAACAGCACCAGCGGATCAGGCGTCAAGGCCAGGAACGCGCCCTCTTCGAGGTCAATCTCGGTTGCTTGGTGCGCCGGCTGGCCGTGGCAATCATGCACGACGGTCGCCGCCTGGGTGGTGACATGGGCTGCCGCGGCCGGACCCAGTTCGTAGCGGCTGGATAGTTGCTCGGCACGATAAAGGCCGCCCGAGGAGGACTGCTGGTAGACCGTCAGTAGCGACGGTATGGCCGCGTCGAGCATGAACGGCCGCGTCATGTGAAACGGGTAAGAAACGAACTGGCGGCCCAAATGGGTGCGCGCGCCGTGACGGGAGAAGGCAAGCTCGAAGCGGCCGCATCGCGCATCAGGCTGGCGCGGTTGCGCCAGGACCTCGTGGTGGCGTGGCTGGGGCCAGTGTGAGGTCATCTGAACAGCACGTCGGCAAGAATGCGATCGGCAATCGCAGCGACGCCCTCGCCGGTGCGGCAGTTGGTGACGGCCATCGGCTTGCCCGCGCGCACGCCGGTCGCCTCGGCGGTCATCTGCTCCAGATTGACGCCGACATACGGCGCCAGGTCCATCTTGTTGACCACCAGCAGGTCACATTTGAGGACACCGGGGCCCTTCTTACGCGGAATGTCGTCGCCGCCGGCGACGTCGATGACGAACATCCACCAATCGACGAGATCGAGCGAGAAGGTCGAGGCGAGGTTGTCGCCGCCACTTTCGATCAGGATCAGCTCGACGTTGGGAAACAGCGCTTCCAGATCGTCGGCGGCAGCAATGTTGAGCGTCGGATCCTCGCGGATCACAGTGTGCGGACAGGCGCCGGCCTCGACCGCTGCGACACGGGCCGGGTCGATCAACCCGGAGCGGCGGATGCGCTCGGCATCCTCGGCGGTCACCAGATCGTTGGTGACGATCGCCAGCGACACGCCGCGCTCGGCAAAGGCCGGGATCAGCCGCTCGATCAGTGCCGTCTTACCGGAACCGACCGGGCCCCCGATGCCGATGCGGGCAGCGCCCACACGCGAGGCCGACGGCGCAAAGGAAGAAGTCCTAACGTCCATGATATCACCTCAGCATATAGCGTTGGGTCAGCGGCAGTTCGTGCGCCGGCTCGCAGGTGGCCAGTTCGCCGTCGACAAAGACGTCGAAGGTCTGCGGATCGACACGGATGTTGGGACAGGCATCGTTGCGCAGCATATCCTTCTTTGTGAGCCCACGATTGCCGCGGGAGGGCAGCAGCGCCTTCTTCAGGTCGAGCGTCGCGGCTAGGCCACGATCGATGGCAAGCGGATTGACGAAGCAGGCCGAAAGCGCCTGTTTGGCACGCCCGAACGCACCCCATTGCGGGCGCAGCAACAGCGGCTCGCAGGTCATCAATGAGGCGGCACTATCGCCCATCGCGCCCCAGGCGATGAAGCCGCCCTTGATCACCAATTCCGGCTTGATGCCGAAGAAGGCAGGGCGCCAGATGACAATGTCCGCCATCTTGCCGTCCTCGAGCGAGCCGACATGTTCGGCGATGCCGAAGGTGCGCGCGGCGTTGATGGTGTATTTGGCGACATAGCGCTTGATGCGTTCGTTGTCGCCAAAGCGTGTCGCCTCTTCGGGCAGGCGGCCACGCTGCTTCTTCATCTTGTCAGCCAGCTGCCAGGTGCGGCAGATCACCTCGTTGATGCGCCCCATGCCCTGGCTGTCGGAGCCGAGCATCGAGATCGCACCGATGTCGTGCAGGATGTCCTCGGCGGCGATCGTCTGGGCGCGGATGCGGCTTTCGGCAAAGGCGACATCCTCGGGGATGGCCGGGTTGAGGTGGTGGCACACCATCGTCATGTCGAGGTGTTCGTCGAAGGTGTTGATCGTGTAGGGATTGGTCGGGTTGGTGGAAGACGGCAGGCACCATGGCACGCCGGCGACGCTAATGATGTCGGGGGCATGGCCGCCGCCGGCACCTTCGGTGTGATACATGTGGATGGTGCGGCCGTTGATGGCGGCAAGCGTATCTTCGAGGAAACCCGACTCGTTCAGCGTGTCGGTATGGATCTGGACCGGGAAATCGAGCTGGTCGGCCACCGTCAGGCAGGTGTCGATCGAAGCCGGCATGGTGCCCCAGTCCTCGTGCAGCTTGAGGCCAAGACAACCGGTCTCGATCTGCTCGACCAGCGAGGCCGGCTTGTGCGAATTACCGCGACCGAGAAAGCCGAAATTGATGGGCCACTCTTCCGCCGCCTGCAGCATCTTGCCGACATTGAACGGCCCGCCGCAGTCGATGCCGACGGTGATCGGCCCAAGCGAGCCGCCGAGCATTGTGGTGATGCCCGAGGCAATGGCATGATCGCACAATTGCGCGCTGTCGAAATGCACATGCACGTCGAGCGCGCCGGCGGTGGCGATCAGGCCCTCGCAGTCGCGCACGGTGGTTGCCGCCGACACGATCAGGCGCGGATCGACGCCGTCCATGATGGCTGGATTGCCGGCCTTGCCGATGCCTACGATCTTGCCGTCCCTGATGCCGAGATCGCCCTTGATGATGCCAACGACCGCATCGATCACAGTGACGTTGCACAACAGGAAGTCGAGCGCGCCTTCGGCACTGGTGACGCCCGCGGCAAGCCCGGCTCCGTCGCGCAAGGTCTTGCCGCCGCCATGCAGGCACTCGTCGCCATAAACGGCAAAATCCTTCTCGACGACGGCGACGAGCGAGGTGTCGCCGAGACGGAAGCCGTCCCCAGTGGTCGGGCCATACATTGCCGCATAGTCGCGGCGTGACAGTGTTGCCATGATCGTTCCTCCCCTCAGGCGCCGCGGAAGCCGCGGGCGCGGGCATTATCAAGGGCAGCGGCCTTCACCGCCGCATCTTTGGCCGAGCCGTTCGACAGCCCATTGAGGCCGGAAAGATGCTGCTGGCCGCCGAAGGTGGTGAGCGGAACGTCTTTCTCCTGCCCCGGCTCGAAACGCACCGCCGTGCCCGCGGCGATGTCGAGGCGCATGCCGAAGGCCGCCGCGCGGTCAAAGTCGAGTGCCTTGTTGACCTCGAAGAAATGATAGTGGCTGCCGATCTGCACCGGACGGTCGCCAGTGTTGACCACCTTGAGCGTCAGCTTGCGGCGGCCCGCGTTGAGCTCGATCTCGCCCTCTTCAGTGATGACCGCTCCGGGTTCGAGATCGTCGGCAACGGCACCTGCGGCCGGCCGCAGCGGCTCATGTACGGTCACCAGCTTGGTGCCGTCGCGGAATGTCGCCTCGATCTGCAGCATCGGCAGCATCGCCGCCACACCCGACATGACGTCGGCCTGGGTCAGGATGGCCGAGCCGAACGACATCATCTCGGCGACCGAGCGCCCTTCCCTGGCGCCTTCGAGGATCTCGTCGGAGATGATCGCAACCGCTTCAGGATAGTTGAGCAACAAGCCCTTGGCCCGTCGTTTGCGCGCAAGTTCTGCCGCCGTATAGATCGTCAGACGTTCAAGTTCGGTCGGGGTCAGCAACATGGCGTTCGCTCCTCATCA
Organism: Aminobacter sp. P4_H6_2; assembly: GCF_056400805.1. Taxonomy (NCBI): domain Bacteria; kingdom Pseudomonadati; phylum Pseudomonadota; class Alphaproteobacteria; order Hyphomicrobiales; family Phyllobacteriaceae; genus Aminobacter; species Aminobacter sp. P4_H6_2. The sequence continues at coordinate 1,328 of NZ_JBFUKO010000015.1, read as the reverse complement.
ATTGGAAAACAGGCGCTGGCCGGAAGCGCCATGCAGGGCGACCGCGATCTCGCAAAGCGGCGTGAAGGAACACAGTGGCTCATCGTCGATGACCGGCCTGAGCGCGGCGGTTTTGACCCCAAGCAGGGCCTGGGCGATCACCGCCTGGGCGTCGATGGCGCCGATCACGCCAAGCCGCACCGCAGCGGTCGCCAGGGACGCGACCATCTGGTAGCCGCCGATCGCAACAGCCGTTACCTCGTCGAGGCCAAGCGCCTGCCATAAAAGGCCCTGCACGACGGCGAGATGGCCGCAGGCGCTGCTATTGCGGACCATTGAGCGATAGGCCGTCGCCCCCTTGGTTCCCAAGCGCCCATGCGTGGTCAGAAGTGCTGCACCATTGCGCCGCGAGCCAGACCGCAGCCCTTCCACGAAGGTGGAGGCCTCGACCTCACGGTCCAGATCGGCAAGCGCGTCGAGATCGCCGGCAAGCCTGTGTGCCCGCACCAGCGCGACACGGTCAGCACTTGCCCAGCGATGGCGGATCTGGGTATCGACAAAACCCGCGAAGTCGAACGCACCCAGCCGCTCAGCGAGCGACGACGACGCCTCGAGCCCTTGCGAAAAGGCAAAGCCGCCCGACGGAAACTGGCCATCGGCATGCTGCAAGGCAACGAGCAGATTTGTCGCCGACAGGGTCATTCGGCCTCCTCGGTCATCTCGACCCGTCCACCCGACAGCAGAGGCGCGATGCGCGCGGCATAAACCGAAGCAGGTCCATCCTGGGCGACGAGAAGGTCGTCGCCAGCGAAGCGGACCCGCCAGTGAAGGTTGCCCGCGTGGTAGCCGAGTTCCAGCGCATCGCTGGCCGAACGCGGCGAAAACCTAAGCCAGCGCTGCTCGCCGGCGCGCACAATCACCGCGCGATGATCGTCGAGAACAAGCACGGCACCGTCGTGCAGTTTCTGCTCGCGCGGCAAGGTGATCGCCACCTCCTCGCCCTTGTCGGTCCGCGCCATCAGCCGCCGACGATCGAGATCGCCAACCGCAACGGTGACAAACTCGACCGCATGGCGATGTTCGAGATGGTGGATCGCCTCGTGCAAAGCCGGATCGCTCCGGCTGCCCACTACGCCTTCAACTCGCAGCATCTTTACCTCCCTTTGCCTTCCTGCATTCCTCACAGGACGGGGCAGTCATTTGTCTTCGCCGAGAAAAGTCACGGCGCCCCGGTCGAGCACATGGTGGAGCCGGTCGAGAACGTGGCCCGATCCAAGTTCGCCAACGACGTAGAGATGATCGCCTTCGAAACGCACGGGCCAGTGCATATTGCCGGCGCAGTATCCGAG
>NZ_JBFUKO010000014.1:0-28308 GCF_056400805.1 Aminobacter sp. P4_H6_2 | reverse complement strand
AGCCAGCGCTCACCTGGTCGATGCGCAAAACGAGCTTGCTGGCCGGAAGCCCGGTTGAGGGCAGGACGACCGTGAATGGCTCGAGGATTTCCAGCCGCGCGCGGGCGGAAGCGGCATCGTCGGCGGCCTGTGCGCGCCTGCGTTCGGCAAGACGTGCATTTTCGCCTGACGTGTTTTCGCTGCGGTTCTTCTGTCCATCGAGCAGGATGCGCGGCATGTCGCCTTTGGCGCGTTTCCTGTGACCCGCGCCGTCCTTGCGCGCCTTGCGCTCGGCGGTGGCCTGGGCACTGCGCGCGGCGTCGGTGACACGCCGCTCGGCGTCAGCCAGATAGTGGCGGGCGGCGGCGAGTGCCACCGCCTTGCGCTCGTGGTAATGGCTCCAGTTGCCGCCATAACGCGTGGCGCCCAGCGAGGTCAGCTCGACGATGGCGTCCATAGTGTCGAGCAGTTCGCGGTCGTGGCTGACGACGATCGCACCGGCGCGCCAGTTGGCCAACAGCTCAACCACCGCGGCACGGCCTTCGCGGTCGAGATTGTTTGTCGGTTCGTCGAGCAGGATGAAATCGGGTTCGCTGAAGATCAACGCGGCAAGCGCAGCACGGGTGCGCTGCCCACCTGAAAGCGTGGCCAACAGCACTCCGGCAGGCAAATCGAGGCCGAGCCGGGCGAGGGCGGACGCGATGCGCGTTTCCAGCGTCCAGTCGGCTATGGCGAGATCATCGAGATCGGCCTGGCCGGCTTCGGCGCGGCGCAGCAGCGCCAGAGCGTCGCTGACACCGAACAGGTCGGCAACCGTTTCATTGGCGGCAGGCTGGACCGATTGGCGCAGGAAGTCCACGCTGCCGCTGACCGATAGGGTGCCGCCTTGCTGTGGCAGGTTGCCCGAGATCAGCTTGAGAAGTGTCGACTTGCCGATGCCGTTGCGCCCGACAAGACCGGTGCGGCCTGTGTCGAAGCTGATGTCGAGACCGGAAAAAAGCGTCCGGCCGTCAGGCGTGGACCAGGTGAGATTGGAAAGTGAAATGAAAGCAGGCATGGATATCCCCGATGGCAAAACGGTTTGACGTTGCTGTCGGGTAGAAATCCATTGCTGCACACATCCTGTAGGAATTGATGACGGCTTCGAGATAAGCTCAATGGCGGCTGTGTTCAAGGCGGTTTTCGCAACGATTCTGCGATGAATCTGCGGCAAAAGTGGAAGGTTGGCATGGAAACCAAGCAATATCTCGGCGGATGCCTGTGCGGCAGCATCAGGTTCAGGGCAACGGGTGTGCCGGCCAATCCCCACAGTTGCTCGTGCACATATTGCCAGAGGCACTCGGGTGCTCCGACGCTGTGCTGGGTCGAGTTCCCAAGGGACGCGGTCGAATGGGTTGGCGAAGGCGGAGCGCCGGCACTCTATCGCTCGTCGGATTATTCGAGCCGTTCGTTTTGTCCGCGCTGCGGCAGCACGCTGGGGGCGATCGACGATGCGCCAACCGTCGCACTGGTGACCGGAAGCTTCGATGCCGGGGACGATGCGGAATTGCGCCCGCTGTCGCACTCGTTCGAAGATGGCTGTCCGAACTGGTGGAAGATCGACGTCGGGTGAGGTCCGCGTCCACAGTGGACGCACAGCGCCTTGGGTGTATCGTATGGGACCAGCCGAACAGAGTTCTTTGTTGCATACCGTTTGAAGCTGCCAAGTGGGCGCGAAATCAGGGAGGAACAGGACATGGCTTCAGTATCGATACATCCGGCGCTCGACGGCGGGGTCAAGCCCGGCAGCGCCAGTTTCACCGGCGGCACGCTGGTCTGCGCCTGCACCGACAGGCCGGTGAAAGTGGCGATCAAGGGGCAGGTCGCGCACAACCATGCCTGCGGCTGCACCAAGTGCTGGAAGCCAGCGGGTGCCAAGTTTTCGGTCGTGGCCGTCACAGCGCACGAAAACGTCACGGTGCTGGAAAACGGCGACAAGCTTGCCGTGGTCGATCCTTCTGCTCTCATTCTGCGCCATGCCTGCAAGGGGTGCGGCGTGCACATGTATGGCCCGGTCGAGCGCGACCATGCTTTCAAGGGCCTCGACTTCATTCATCCCGAGCGCTTCCAGGAAGCGGGCTGGGCGGAACCCGGCTTTGCCGCTTTCGTGTCGTCGATCATCGAGGCTGGTGTCGATCCCTCCGCGATGGACGGCGTGCGCGCCCGGCTGCGCGAACTTGGCCTTGAGCCTTATGACTGCCTGTCGCCTGCCTTGATGGACTACATCGCCACCTGGGTGGCGAAGAAGTCGGGCGTGCTCAAGTCCTGATGCCAAGACTTAGGGCGTTGCTAGCTCCTAAGACCTATGCCCCCGCCTGCATCAAATCATGGCGATCCGTGCTAGGGTGCCGGCGGGAGAAACGGCGGCAACGCCTGATGCGCCCGCACGCCTCCTCAATCGAGGGAGGTCAGCATGGCATATTATGTTTTTCTGACGAATTTCACCGATCAAGGCGTTAAGTCCGTACGGGAGACGACCAAGCGAGCCGATGCATTCAGAGCGATGGCCGAAAAGGGTGGCGCCAAGGTCCATACTCTGCTGTGGACACTCGGCAAGCATGACGTGGTGGCCATAGTCGAAGCGCCCGATGACCTGACGGCCACCGCACTCAGCTTGTCCATTTCATCGCTTGGCAATATCAAAACACAGACACTCAAAGCGTTCGACGCCGTAGACATGGGCAAGATCTTGGCCAAGATGGGCTGACTTCATTTCTCAATGCGGGGTGGAAGCCTATCTTAGTCTTTTGCCAGCCTCCTGCTTCTACCCCGTCAAAATCAATCATCGTTTGCTCTGGATGTTCAATGTCACGCCGACGCGGGCTTGCGCGAGGCGCGAAGTCGGCCATTGTGCTGCCAGGGGCCGCGGCATGAGAACCAAGTTTGAACGTTCAAGATCCAATGCCTAACTCGCGCCCGGATTCGGCGGCGTTCATCGCGGCCAACCTGTTGGTGGCGCCGGTTCTTTCGCTGCCGGAGATCAGGCTCTATACCGCCCATCCGGCGAGTGGATTGTGGCGGCTTGCCGGGAATGACAGCAACGACGAGGAGGGTAACGACCCGTCGGCGCCCTACTGGGCCTATCAATGGGCAGGGGGGCTCGTGCTCGCACGCCACATTCTCGACCGGCCAGAGATGGTGAAGGGACGGCGCGTTCTCGATCTCGGTGCCGGTTCCGGGCTTGTCGGCATCGCTGCTGCCAAGGCCGGCGCGCGTTCGGTGCTTGCGGCGGAGATCGACAGCAACGGCATTGCTGCGATCGGGCTCAATGCGGCGCTGAATGGCGTGGCCGTGACGGCGGTTGGCGACGACCTGACGGGCGGGCCGCCGCCCGAGGTCGACATCGTTTTGGTCGGCGACCTGTTTTACGCCCCTGATCTTGGCGAACGCGTAACGGCTTTCCTCGATCGTTGTGTGGCCGCAGGCATCGAGGTGCTGGTCGGCGATCCCGGACGGGCGCACCTGCCGCAAACGCGGCTACGGCTGGTGGCCGAATACGCGGTGGCGGATGTCGGCTCTGGCAATGCCGTGGCGAAAAAGCCGAGTACGGTTTTTGCGTTCGCGTAGGGCGCCCAGTTTTTCCCGCTACCGCTGCTGAGAGGACCACGATGGAACGGCTCCAACTTTTTGTTCGAGCGTCATCTTGTCCGAAAAGCGGTTCCCAACTTTCGTTGTCGTGCTCTATATCACGCCGGTGCCATCGACGCTGGCGCAGCCGACCTCGACATGTGAGCACAAGGCGCTGCCTGCCAAGGAGCCTTTATGGGCGGAATTCTCCACGGAGCCTGGCTCAACGACGCCCTGGTGTTCCTGTTCGCAGCAGGCGTGCTGGCACCGGTGCTCAGGCTATTGCGCGTTCCAGGCGTTCTGGCTTTCCTGCTTGCGGGGGTCTTGCTTGGGCCCTTCGGCATAGGGGCCCTGGCGCAGTACTGGCCGCTGCTTGCTCACCTGACCTTTTCGGACCCGAAGGTGGCGGAGCCCTTTGCGGAGTTCGGCGTGCTGTTTTTGCTGTTCCTGCTCGGCACCGAGCTGTCTTTTGAAAAGTTGAGGTCGCTGTTCGGGCTGGTGTTCGGGGCGGGCGGCCTGCAGGCGATTACCAGTGTGTTCGCCATCACGTTGGCCGTCATGCTGATGGGTGTGGAGCATCATGTTGCGCTGGCGGTCGGACTGGCACTGGCGCTGTCGTCGACGGCCGTGGTCATGCAGACGCTGATCGAGGAGAAGCGGGCGACGGGGCCGGTCGGGCGCGCGGCGCTTGCGGTGCTGCTGTTTCAAGACATGCTGGTGGCGCCGATCCTCATTCTGATCGGCTTTCTGGCGCAGGGGCCGGAAGCGAAGCTTTTTCCGGCTTTGCTGGAGGCGCTGGTCCAGGGCGGCATCGCTGTTGCGTTCATCCTGCTGTTTGGGCGTTTCGTGCTGAAAGATGCCTTCCGCCTCGCCGCGCGCGCCGGTGGCCGCGACTTCCTGATGGGATTGACGCTGCTGGTGATCGTTGGCGGCGCGGTGCTGACCGCTGCTGCGGGGCTTTCCATGGCGCTCGGCGCGTTCCTGGCCGGCCTGCTGCTCGGCGAGACAGAGTTCAAGCATCAAGCCGAAGTCGACCTGGAGCCCTTCAAAGGGTTGCTGCTCGGCCTGTTCTTCATGACGGTCGGCCTCAATCTCGACCTTGCCACGATCTGGGGTTCCTTGCCGATCGTGCTGGGTGGGATGGCTTTGCTGCTCGGTGCCAAGGCGGCGATCGCGGCCTTCGCGTTGCGCTCCTTCGGAGTGAAACCCGCGCAGGCCATCGAGACAGCGTTTCTGCTCGCGCCGGCGAGCGAATTCGCCTTCGTGGTGGTGACCACGGCGACGGCCAGCGCGGTGTTCGACGCTGCCACCGCGACATTGGTGGCTGGCATTGCCGGCTTGTCGATGCTGACGACTCCCATGATGGCGCGGATGGGGCGTGCGCTGGCCGCCCGCTACGAGGACAAGACGGTCGACGACACTGTGGCTGAATCCTATCCCGACCTTGGCGGCCATGTCGTGATCGCCGGTTTTGGCCGGGTCGGACGGACGATCGCGCGCATCCTCGATGCCGAAGAGGCCGATATCGTTGCGCTGGAGCGCAATCCCGAGATCGTCGTTCGCGAGCGCAAGGCCGGGCGCAAGGTCTATCTCGGCGACGGTGCGCGTCCGGAGATACTCAGCCATGCGGGCCTCGCCGGCGCTCGCATGCTCATTGTCACCGTCGACGATCCGAAGGACGCCGCGGCGATGGTCAAGGCAGCGCGGCAGTTGCGTGGTGACATACCGGTGCTGGCGCGGGCGCGCGACGCCGAACATGCCCGCGAACTCTACGATGCCGGCGCCGAATTTGTGATCCCGGATGCGATCGAGGCCGGGCTGCAACTGGCGGGCAGGGCGCTGTCTGCGTTCGGCTATTCCAGCGAGGTGCTGGAGGATCGCATCGCCAGCGAGCGCAGCATCGAATACCAGCGCGCCGGGGTGAAATAGGCCGGCGGCAAGCCCGGCCTGTGGCAGCATGTGTCAGTTTTTGCAGTGCAGCGGATTGACGACGGACGATTTACGGTTTACGACTGACGAAATTAGAAATTCGTCAGTCGTAAAATCGAGCGACCTGGATATGAACGACGTTGCTGATAGCCCCGTGGATCTGGCGCGACAGGAGACTGTCGGGCGCATCCTAGATTCGGCCGAGCGGCTGTTCAGGCACTACGGCTACACCAAGACCAATGTCGCCGACATCGCCCGCGACCTCGGCATGTCGCCGGCCAATATTTATCGCTTCTTCGCCTCCAAGGTCGAAATCCACCAGGCGATCTGTGGCCGCATGCTTGGCGCTGTCTACCAGATGGCCTGCCAGATCTTGCGCGCCGAAGGCAGTGCCACCGAGCGCCTGCGCGGCTTCATCTACGCCCAGCACAAGCTGACCGTCGAGACCATGCTCGACCAGGAAAAGGTGCATGAAATGGTCATCGTCGCGCTGGAGCGCGACTGGCACGTTATCGAAAAACACATCGACCGGCTGCACGACCTGATCGCGGAAGTCATCGCGGAGGGCATCGCCTCGGGCGAATTCTCCAAGCAGGATCCGCAGATCGCCGCGCGCTGCTTCGGTGCTGCAACGGTGACCCTGTGCCATCCCCAGATGGTGTCGCAGTGCGTCAACAAGCCGAACCGCGCGACCTTCGAGGAACTGACGGAATACGCCCTCAGGGCGCTGAAATAGCAAAGCGGCTGACGGGCCGGCATCCAGATCAACAGACAACAACCAGGAGTGCGAACGATGAATTCGTTCAAAACCTTCAATGCGAAACTGCGCCCTCTCGCCAGCCTGGCACTTGTGTCGCTGATCGGCATTGGCGTTGCCGCTTGCTCCGAAGCCAAGACCGAGACGGTGGCGGCGATACGCCCCGTCAAGGTGGTGGAGATCGCCAGCGCCGGCACGACCCGCGAACTCGACTATTCGGGCGGGGTGAAGGCGCGCACCGAGATGAATCTCGGCTTCCGCGTTGCAGGCAAGATGACCGAACGCGCCGTCAATATCGGCGACAAGGTGAAAACGGGCGACCTTCTGGCCCGCATCGACCCGACAGATTTCCAGCTTGGGGTAAGCAGTGCGGCGGCCAATCTCGAAGCAGCACAAAAGCAGGTCGAGACAGCCCAGCTTGTCGACCAGCGCGCCGAACAGCTGTTTGCCAAGAAGTTCGCCTCCGAAGCCCAGCGCGAGCAGGCTGCACTGAGCTACAAGCAGGCGATGTCGCTGCGCGATGCGGCAGCTTCGTCGCTGAAGCAGGCCAAGAACCAGGTCGGTTATGCCGAGCTTCGCGCCGACCAGAACGGCATCGTGACCGCTGTCAACGCCGACACCGGCCAGGTTGTCGGCGCCGGCACGCCGGTGGTCAGTGTCGCGGTGGACGGCGAAAAGGAAGTGCAGATCGCTGTGCCCGAACTGGAGATCGCCCAGTTCGCGCCAGGCAAGGCGGTCAGGGTCAGCTTCTGGTCGGACGACAAGCTCACGCTCGACGGCACGGTGCGCGAGGTCGCCGGCAGCGCCGACCAGCAGTCGCGGACGTTTTCGGTGCGCGTCAGCCTGCCTGACGACGCACGTGTGCTGCTTGGCATGACCGCGAAGATCTCGGCGTCGGTCAACAATGGCAAGGAATTCGTGTCCATCCCGCTAAGCGCGCTCGCCAAGCAGGACGGCAAGCAGATCGTGTGGGTGGTCAACAACGACCAGCAAACCGTGCATGCGCGCGACATCAAGGTCGCGAGCTTCGCCGACGATGGCGTTGAGGTCGCCGACGGACTGAAGCCGGGCGATATCGTGGTGGCGGCCGGCACCCAGTTCATGACCGAAAACCTGAAGGTCAAGCTGCCGACTGCCGAACAGCGAGCGGCGGCGAACGAAACCACCGCCACGGTTCGCTGAAGACAGATCCCGCTAGGTGCCGCGCGGCCGATGGGGCCGCGGACGCCACAGAACATTGAACCTGCGCATCAGCTGTGCCGGATGACGGCACCCTTGCGCCAGCGTGGAACCACGGCCATGGACAATTCCAGCCAGGACAAGAAGCCCTTCAACCTGTCGCGTTGGGCGATCGGGCATCCGAGCATCGCGCGGTTTCTGTTCGGGCTGATCATCATCACCGGCGCGCTCGGCCTGATGCGCATGGGCCAGAGCGAGGACCCGGATTTCACCTTCCGCGTCATGGTGGTGCAGGCGGTATGGCCGGGCGCCTCGATCGAGGAGATGCAGGACCAGGTCGTCAACAAGATCGAGCGCAAGCTGCAGGAAACGCCTCATCTCGACTGGGTGAAGTCCTATACCCGCGCCGGCAGCGCCATCATCACCGTGCAGGTCAAGGGCAATACGGACACCGCCCAAGTGAAGGACGCATTCTACCAGGTGCGCAAGAAGGTCGGCGACATTTCGAGCGAGCTGCCGCAGGGCCTGATCGGTCCGTTCTTCAATGACGAGTTCGGCGACACCTTCATCACGCTGCATTCGATATCGGGCGAGGGCTACAGCTATCCCGAGCTCAAGAAGATCGCCATCAAGGCGCGCGACATGCTGCTGACGACGCCGGGCGTCGAAAAGGCCGTCATCCTCGGCGACCAGCCGCAGCGCATCTATATCGACGTCTCCTCCAAGGCGCTGGCCGAGCGCGGCCTTACGCTGAACGACGTGCGCGCCACCATTGCCGGCCAAAACAACATCGATCCGGCTGGCGCTGTCGACACTGGAACGCATTCTGTGCGTATTTCGGTCGAGGGCGACCTCTCCAAGGCATCCGATATCCGCGAGCTGCGCCTGCGCGCCGGCACTCAGGTCACCCGTCTCGGCGATATCGCCACGGTGACGACTGGTCTCGAAGACCCCTACCAGCGCAAGTTCCGCTTCAACGGCCAGGACAGCGTCCAGGTCGGCGTGGTGATGGCCAAGGGCTTCAAGGTCACCGACGTCGGCAATGCCGTCGAAGAGACCTACAGGCGCTTCGAGGAATCGTTGCCTTATGGCGTGTCGGTCGAGCAGATCTCCAATCAGCCCGAGGTGGTGACGGAAGCCATCGGCGAGTTCATGAAGGCGCTGATCGAAGCCCTGCTGATCGTGCTGGTCGTCTCGTTCCTGTCGATCGGCTGGCGTTCGGGCCTTGTCATTGCGATCACTATTCCGCTGGTGCTCGCCGCCACCTTCGCGGTCATRTACCAGTTCGGCATCGACCTGCAGCGCATTTCGCTCGGCGCGCTGATCATCGCGCTCGGATTGCTCGTCGACGACGCTATGATCGTCGTCGAGATGATGGAGCGAAAGCTCGAGGAAGGGCTGGTCAAGATCGACGCGGCTTCCTTTGCCTATTCGTCGACGGCGTTTCCGATGCTGACTGGCACGCTGATCACCACGGCAGGCTTCATCCCCGTCGGCTTTGCCGCTTCGACGGCGGGCGAATATGTGCGTTCGCTTTTCTACGTCGTCGGCATCGCCTTGGTGATCTCGTGGTTCGTGGCGGTCTACTTCACGCCATGGCTCGGCAACATGATCCTGAAGCAGCGCAAGCATGCCGGCAATCATCACGACGCCTTCGACACCAACTTCTACCGCCGGCTGCGCGCCACGGTGAGCTGGGCCGTGCGTCATCGCATCATCGTCCTGGTGATGACGCTGGTGACGTTCTTCGGCAGCCTGTTTGCCTTCCAGTTCATTCCGCAGAACTTCTTCCCGCAGTCCTCGCGCCCCGAAATCCTCGTCGATCTGTGGCTGCCCGAGGGCACCAGCATCAAGGAGGTCGAAAAGCAGGCCGAGGCGCTGGAAGCGCGTATGATGGACGACCCAGACAAGAAGTTCATCGCCACCTATATTGGCGAGGGCGCGCCGCGCTTCTTCCTGCCGCTCGACCAGCAGCTGCGCAACCCGAACTACGCCCAGCTCCTGATCATGGCCAATGACGAGCCGGCGCGCGAAAGGCTGATCGTCAAGCTGCGCACCATCCTGGCCGAGGACTTCCCGTCGATCCGCGGCAAGGTCGACCGCCTGTTCCTTGGGCCGCCCACGGGCTGGCCAGTGCAGCTGCGCGTGATGGGCCCCGACAGGACCGAGGTCAGGCGCATCGCCGACGAAGTGAAGGCGAAGTTCGAAGCGACGCCCGAACTCAGCGCCATCCACGACGACTGGCTTGAGCCGGTGCCGGCGATGAAGCTGGTGGTCGATCAAGACAGGGCGCGGGCGCTCGGCGTTTCCTCGCAGCGCATCCGCCAGATGCTGCAGGCAACGATGCAGGGCGCGCCGCTGGATGATTTCCGCGACGGCGAGGAGACGGTGTCGATCGTTGCACGCGAGCCGGAGGCCAACAGGCATCTGCTGTCGGCGGTCAACTCGGTCTATATCCCGACCGACTTCGGCGGCTATGTTCCGCTGTCGCAGGTGGCCAAGGTGGTGCCTGTGATTGAGCAGGGCATTGAATGGCGCCGCGACCGTCTGCCCACGATCACGGTTCGGGCGACGTTGCCCGACCACATCCAGCCCAACGACGTGGCGATGAAGCTGTATAGCGACCTCAAGCCGCTGCGCGACGGCCTGGCACCSGGCTACAAGRTCGAGATCCAGGGCGGWGCSGAGGAYKCSGCCGAAAGCCAGGCYTCGATCGCCGCCAAGGCGCCGGTCATGCTGCTTGTCATCGTGCTTTTGCTGATGGTGCAGCTGCAGCACTTCGGCAAGGCGATGCTGGTGCTGGCGACGGGTCCGCTCGGCATCATCGGTGCGGCGGCGGCGCTGCTGATCTCGGGCGCGCCCTTCGGCTTCGTGGCGATCCTGGGCGTGATCGCGCTGCTCGGCATCATCATCCGCAACTCGATCATCCTTGTCGACCAGATCGACCAGGACATCGCGGCGGGCATGGAACGCTACGAAGCGATCGTGGGGGCGGCCGTACGCCGCTTCCGGCCGATCGTCTTGACGGCGATGACGGCTGTGCTGGCGCTGATCCCGATCTCGCGCGGCGTGTTCTGGGGCCCGCTCGCCTACGCCATGATGGGTGGCATCCTCGTTGCGACGGTCTTGACTATCCTGGTGCTGCCGGCCGGCTATGCGCTGTTCTTTGGACGCGAGCCGAAGAAAAAGGCGGACGAACCGGAAGTCGTGGACCACGGCAACGTCACCGAGATCGCTCCCCGTCCGGCACTGGCTGCGGAGTAGGGATAAGCACAACCATGTCAGCGCAGGCGGATTATCCTGCCTGCGCGGCGTCAGGGAGCGGTTCGGTCTCGACCCTGTCTTGATCGAACTGGGCGGCTCCAGCCAGTGGACTGAGCCAATGCTCGCGCCTCTTGACCCAGAGCTCGTACCCCGGGGTAAGGTCGGTCGGAACGTCATCCAGGCTGCCGATCGTGACTTCGGCTTCGCCATCGCTCAGCCATGCGACGCGGCCACCGCAGGTCGTGCAAAAGCTTCGGTTGGCATAGGTGCTGGTGTAGCCGGTCTCCTGCTCGAAGGCCTCGATAGGCCACACGGCATAGGCCGCAAATGGCGCGCCACTGCTCTTTCTGCAGTCAGTGCAGTGGCAGATGCCTACCCGGAGCGGATCGCCGCTCACGCGGAACGTCACGCCGCGGCAAAGACAGCTTCCGGAGCGGATGGGGGTCGCAACAGGGTCCTGCATGGCACGTCTCCTTTTCGAACAAACGGCGGCATCTGCTTGTTCGTTCCCACCTAAAAGGAGAGCCTTGCTTGAAGCAATGAGGTACCGCCTACCCAGAGCCTGGGCGGGTGGCTAATCGGCCGCCCGCATTGCGGGCATGTTGGCGCCATTCTGATGCAGAGTCAGGCTTTTCGCCTGGCCGCTTGGAGCGACGTCGAAGCTGATCTGGGCGTTGACGACGGTGTAGAAGAATTGCGTCTTGCTCTCGGGAAAAATCTGTGCCTTAGGCTGGCCGGTTGCCTGGGCGAAGAGGTGTTCGCCCTCGCGCGTGATGGTCAGGATGAAGTCGGGGCTCAGCGGGTAGTCACCGACATAGCCGTCATAAATTGCCGGGTCGATGGCAAAAGCCACACGTTCTTTCGGTGGCTGGGCAAGCGGCATGCTGGGGTCGAGCAGGTGTCGGGCGATGTCGTCGACGCCGATTTCGGTCGATGTGTTGGAAAGCGCCACGACGCCGATGCCTTTGGCTGGCATGAAGCCGAGGAAGGAGCGGTAGCCGCCGGTGCCGCCATTGTGCCAGATCAGTTGGCTGTTCCCGACACCTGAGATGACCCAGCCAAGCCCGGTCTCGTCGTTTTCGCCGGTCGGACGCCGGGTCGCCAGGGTGGTGGCGAGTGCTGCCTGAAGCGGCGAGGGCCGCGCACCGAGCAGCAGTTCGAGATAGTTCAGCTGGTCGTTTACGCTCGACAACAGCGCACCGGCGCCGGCGAGCGTCGGCAGATCCCAGCCGGCAACGGGCGCGAGTGTCTGGTCATGGCCGTTGGCAAGCCGGTTCTTCATGTCGGGGTAGACGGTGTCGGCGGTCGACAACATGTCGAGCGGAGCCAGGATGCGCTCGTGCAGCAGGCTACCATAGTCGGTGTCGGCGTGTCGGGCCAGGGCGTGGCCGAGAAGCCCCATGCCGAGGTTCGAATATTCGTACTGGCTGCCGATGTCGCGGGGCAGGGCGTAGTCGGAGAGAAAAGCGTAAAGCTGCTCGACAGTGTAGTCGGCGTAGGGATTTTCGAGGTCGGCTGGTTCGAGATTGCCAGGCAGGCGAGGCAGTCCCGAGGTGTGGGTCGCGAGATCGGTCAGGGTGATCTGCCTGCCGCCGCGTTCCGGTACGGTCACCGTTTCGGGCAGATATTTGGCGACCGGGTCATCCAGACCGACTTCGCCGCGCCCGGCCATTTCGGCGAGCAGCAGGGTGGTGAAGGTCTTGGTGATCGAGCCGATTTCGAACACGGTGTCGCCGTCGACAGGGCGGGCATAAAAGGCACCGAAGCGGCCATGGGAGACGATACGCCTGCCTTCAGGACCAAACGTGCCGACGACGATGCCGAGGCTCTGCCTCTGCTCATCGATACGTTCGGCGAGGATGTGCTTGATCTCGGCATCGGAGGGAAAGTGCGACGGAACTTGCACAGGAACAGAAACGGTCATCGCTCGAAATGCCCTCTCATCTCAGACGTGGATGGCGGCTGATATCGAGCGGAGATTACATCAGCATGGCGGAAATGGAGCGGGTGCTGTCTGTGTGCCACATTACTCCCTCACCCGACCTTCGCTACGCTCGGTCGACCTCTCCCCGAGGGGAGAGGAGGTCTAAGACGTTGGCGCGCATGCCTTTTCTCCCCAGCGGGGAGAAGGTGGCCGCGAAGCGGCCGGATGAGGGGGCATTTCAGAACTTGAACGACAGCTATTTTCCTTCAATCGCTGCTGCATTGCTCATGAGATCAGCCGGCGTCAGGCCGACGAGTTCGCGGTAGCGGTCAGGGTCGGTGGCGCCTTCGGTGACGACCAGCAAAACCCGCGAGCTGGCGTCGAGGCTGATCGCCGTGCGCATTTCGGGATCGCGGGCGGCGGTGAGCAGGCCGGCGAGACCGGCGCCGCCGCTTTCGCCCGCAACAATCACCGGATCATGGCCGAGCGGGCGGGCGAGGCGGTTCATCACTTCGACCGCCGTTTCGTCCTCGACGGTTATGAAGGCGTCGGCGACGCGCGACAGGATACGCCAGGCGAGCAGCGAAGGTTCGTAGCATTCGAGCATCGCCATGACCGTCGGCTCGCCATGGGCTAGCTTGACCGGCTTGCCGGTGCGCGCTGTCTCGAAGATGCAGGCCGCGCGTGCCGGGTCGACCACGACGAAGGTCGGGCGCGCTTCGCCGAAGCGGCAGGCGAGATAGGCCGAGGCAGCAGCCGCGATGCCGCCAACACCGGACTGGATGAAGACATGGGTCGGCGGCACCGGCAGCTTTTCCAGGGCTTCGCGCATGATCGCGGTGTAGCCCTGCATGACCAGGCCGGGAATGCGCTCATAGCCTGGCCAGGAGGTGTCGGAGACGACGGTCCAGCCGTTTTGCGCGCAGACGCGCGCGGCCTCAGTGACAGAATCGTCATAGGTGCCGGCGACGCGGATGATCTCGGCACCGTAGCGGGCGATGGCCGCGATCCGCGCGTCGCTGACGCCACCATGCACGAAGATGACGGATTTCGCGCCGACCAACTGGGCGCCTTGCGCGACCGAGCGGCCGTGATTGCCATCGGTGGCGCAGCCGAAGGTCATGGAGGCGGAGATTTTCGCCACTTCGGGGTTGTGCAGTTCGGTGATGTCGACCGGGCGGCCGAGCTCTTTCTCCGCGGCTTCAAGCACGAGGCGGATGACGGCATAGGCGCCGCCGAGCGCCTTGAAGCTGCCGAGGCCGAGGCGGTAGCCCTCGTCCTTGAGATGGATGGCGCCAAGCCCAAGCTGGTTGGCGAGCGCGGGCAGCGAACGCAGCGGCGTTGGTCGGTGATTGGGCCGGTGCGACAGGAAGTGCTCGACCGCCTCGGCGGCAGCAACGCCGAGTGTTTCGGCATCGACCGCTTCAAGCGGCTTGCGATAGTCGGGGTGCTGGTTGAGGATTAGCATGGTGCGAGGCTCCTGTTTCCACGCATTGATATTGCGTGACAGGCGAGAAAGGCGCTCTAATTAGTGGCAAGTGGTGCAAGTTTGTTTCGCGGGGGCGCTGATGTTGAAACATGCCGGGCAGGGAAACGACCTCGACGCCTTTGACCTCAAGATCCTCGATATCCTGCAGCACAACAACGCCACGCCGCAGCGCGAGATTGGCGAGGCGGTCAACCTGTCGGCGCCGGCGGTGCAAAGGCGCATCAAGCGCATGGAGGAGAGCGGCGTCATTGCGGCCAATGTCGCGGTGATCGATCCCGGCAAGGTCGGGCGGCCGATCACCGTCATTGTCGAAGTCGAGGTGGAGAGCGAGCGGATCGACCTGCTTGACGCGACCAAGGCGAGCTTTGCCGCCGCATCCGAAGTGCAGCAATGCTACTATGTCACCGGCGAGGCGGATTTCGTGCTGATCGTGACGGTGGCCAGCATGGGCGAATATGAGGCGCTGACGCGGCGGCTGTTTTTCGCCAATCCCAACATCAGGCGCTTTCGCACGCTGGTGGCGATGGATCGGGTCAAGGCCGCGCTGACGGTGCCGCTAGGTGCTTGATATTCAGGTGAGGTCGGCTTGCAAATGGCAGCTTCCTGCGCTTCCTGAATCTCAAACACCTAGAGCACGAAAAAAGGCCCGCCGAAGCGGGCCTTTGGAAGCATCTCAGACTTGCCTAGTGGCGACCAGCGACGGTACCCAGATCGGAAAGCGGGTCGAGGCTGAGCGTGACGTCGCAGGGCGCGCAGAATACGGCGCCCGGCATGTGGTCGCTCTCGGCCAGGGCAAACCTGACGGCGGATTCCTTGTCGGCGAAAATGCCGCCAACCATGCCCAGTTCATCGCTGACAACCCAGCGCCCCTGGGGATCGCGGCCGACCATGAAGCGGTGGCTGTGAAGTGCGGGGTGAATGTCGCGAGCTAGAGTGCCCATGGTCGTTTGCCTTTCTCGATCGTCGCGGCGAATTGCCGTGCGGCCAGCATTGCTTTGGTGATGTGATGCGCCCGCCATAAGAATTCGATCGGCGGCAAGGTGCGAAGAAATTCAAATCCTATAAATGCCGGCTGGTCGACGTGGCGCGGGCGGCCATGCGTGCGGGGCGCAGCGTACGCGAGAGGTGCGCCTGCGCTTCAAGCCCTGACAGGGCATCGCGGATGGCCGAGGCCGTATTCGGCTCGACTTCGACCAGCGGCAGCCGGACATCCGGTGACATCTTGCCCATCAGGTGAAGGGCATGCTTGACCGGCACAGGATTGGTTTCGAGTTCGAGCGCGGCAATGAGCGGGCGCAGGCGGTTCTGGGTTTCGCGTGCCGTGTGCGGATCGCCGCGCCGGCAGGCGTCGTGCATGGCGACACAAAGACGTGGCGCCAGATTGGCAACCACCGAAATGGTGCCTTGGCCGCCCATGGTGTTGAAGCCAAAGGCGGTGGCGTCGTGGCCGGACAGCCAGATGAAGCGGTCGCCGAATTTTTGGGCTGATGTCATTACCCTGGAAAGGTCGCCGGTCGCATCCTTGAAGCCGACGATGTTGGGGATATCAGCCAGCCGCTCGATGGTGGCGGGGGCAAGGTCGACGCCGGTGCGCGCCGGCACGTTGTAGACAAAGATAGGGATGTCGACCTTGGCGGCGATGGTCTCGAAATGCCTGACGATGCCGGCTTGGCTCGGCTTGTTGTAATAGGGCGTGACCATGAGGGCTGCGTCGGCGCCGAAATCGCGTGCGGCCGCGGTGAAGGCGACAGTCGATTCGGTGCTGTTGGTGCCGGTGYCTGCTATGACCGGCACGCGCCCGGCGGCGACCGTCACGCAGCGGCGGATGATGGCGATGCGCTCATGCCACGACAAGGTCGGGGCCTCGCCCGTCGAGCCGCAAGGAACAAGGCCGTTGATGCCTTCGGCGATCTGCCAATCGACCAGCGCGGCAAGGCTTTTCAGATCGACTTCGCCATTCCTGAATGGGGTGACGAGTGCGGACAAGGCGCCCGATACGCGGTGGCGAAGCTGCTCAGTGGTCATGGCTGTGAGGGTCATGGCTGTGGGCCCGATCGTGCTGGAGGAAATTGGTGGCTCGCCTGCGGCGAACCAAGGGTTGCTGCTGAAAGCTCATCAGCAGCGAAGCAAGGACTGAAGCCGCCAGATCGGCATGCTCGCCCTTGCAGGCCCGACTGCCGTCTGTGGTGGCGTAGCGCATCGAACACACCCAGTGTCCCGCGTGGTTCCTGATGCTTTCGATGGATCTCGGCGGTTCAGCACTGGCGGCCAGCAGCAGCACGGCATCGAGCAGTGCGTCGGCTTCCATCAGCGCGCGGAATTTTCGGCGCGACTGCAGCGACCGGTCGTCGGGGTCATCAAAACCGAGGATGTCGGCGGCGGCCCAGACGTGGTGCTCGCGGAGGATCCTGATATCGGCGACACGGTCGGCCAGCGCAGCGATGTTTTCCTGCTTCATGATGAAGCAACAGATAGTCCTTCACCGCGTGTGAATTCGAGAGAGGGAAGAGGCGAGCTTTATAAGAATCGCATAGGGGCGGGCCTCGAATGGGCGTAGCCGCACGTGAGTGAAACGCCTCAAACAACTGCGCTGGCGCGAAACGAACTTGCGTCGACGAGGCGCAATGAGAGCGCAATCCTCGCCGCCCAAGGGCTAGAAAAGCTGGCTAGTCGGCCGCTGATCTGCACGGGAAAACGATGATCCTCTACTACCAGACCCATTCGCCCTTCGCCCGCAAGGCGCTCGTCTTCGCTCATGAGGTCGGCATCGCCGACCGGCTGGAAGTGGTCCATCACGAGACTAGCCCGACCTTGCGCAATGCGCGCGTCTACGCCGAAAACCCGCTCGGCAAGGTGCCGGTGCTGCTACGTTCGGATGGTGGAGCGATCTTCGATTCCGACGTCATCTGCGCGTATCTCGATACGCTGCATGACAGCCCGAAATTGATCCCAGACAGCGGCGAGGCGCGCTGGCAGGCGCTGCGGCTGCAGGCGTTGACGCAAGGGCTGGCACAGACGGGCATTGCCTTGCGGTGGGAGACGCAGCGGCGACCCGAGCATCTGCGCTATGAGGCGCTAGCAGAAGGTTTCAGGGAAAAGATCGAAGAGACCTATGACTGGCTCGAAGGCGAGCTCGATGACGATGCGCTGCATGTCGGGCATGTGGCGCTGGCGACTGCGCTGTCGTGGATGGCATTCCGCGACCTGCCATCATTTCGCGGGCGCAAGCGATTGACGCGCTGGTTCGATGCGTTCGAGACGCGTCCATCGATGCTGGCGACGCCGCTGTCGGGCGAGACGCACCACTGAGAGGATACCGCAGCGGTACGGTATCAACGCACAAGCTTGTCGTATTCAGCGTGAGAGCCGATCCAGAACCAAACGAAGTCACCATCGAGCTTCATCGCCAACGCGCGGTGATGGAGACCAACGCGCACGGACCAATATCTRCCAATCGGTTTCAAATGCAGAGACGGATGATACGGGTCCTTGCGCAGCAGCGCAAAGTTTCTATCGGCAAGTTGTCGTACGGGTTTGGGAAGAAGATCGTATGCCGCCCAGAATCTGGAACTGGCGTGATGAATCAAAGCGGTCGTGTCCGGCCGGCCTTCAATTCGGCCAATGCCTCATCAGCGAAGCGGTCCAGCTTTCCAGCTGACGCGTCGGCCTCGATCTGGCGATCCCAGCGCTCGGCCTGCAGTTCGGCGAACCAGGCGGCGAACTGCTTCAGCTCGTCTTTCGACAAGGCTTCTACGGACTTTTCGATCTGCTCAAGCTTGGTCATGAGCGAAAGATAGCACGGAGATAGCCTTAGACAAGCTGCCTACCGTCCCGGTCGTCCCGACTTGCTTGGCCGCTTCTTTTCGCGCGCGGCTTCGGCCGGATCCTCGTAGGAGCCTGCACCGATCTTGGCGCGCTTGACTGGTTTGACGCTTTCGATGGGCTTTTCCGTGCGGCGGACGGTCATTTCGTCGAGGCTGTTTTTCTTGAACAGCGATTTGGACGCATCGTCCGGCACGCCGTAGTCGGCGCCATGCGCCTCGTCCGCCGACTGCTTCTTGAACAACGAGCGCGGAATGGCGCCGGCTGGCGTCGCCATGTCGGTTCCTGGGCCCATGTCGTCGATATGCGGCTTGGCGAACAGCGACTTGCCTGCGGGAACCGCACCATCCGCGCCCATTTCGTCGAGCTTTGGCTTGCGGAACAGGTTCGGCCGGCTAGCCTTGGCCTCCTCCTCGGCGGCACGCGCCGCGTCGAGTTTGCGGAAACGTTCCTGCTCCTCGACCGTGCGATGCTTGGCCACGCCCTTGTTGTGCTTGCCTTTTTCGCGGCCGGAAGCCGGGCTTTCCATGTCGGCATATTTGGCCATCGGGTCGTCGGAGATGGCGAGTTCCATCTCGCGCAGGCGCTTGATCTCGTCGCGGATGCGGGCGGCCTTCTCGAAGTCGAGATCGGTGGCAGCGTTGCGCATCTGCTTTTCGAGCGCTTCGAGGTGGGCCTTGAGGTTGTTGCCCATCATCGCACCGGCTTCGTCGGTGAACTGCGAGATGTCGGCGCGGACGTGGTCCTTCTCGTAGACCGAGTCGAGGATGTCGGAGATGCGCGACTTGACGCTTTCCGGCGTGATGCCGTTGGCCTCGTTCCACGCCTTCTGTTTTTCGCGACGGCGCATGGTTTCGGCCATGGCGCGTTCCATCGAGCCGGTGATCTGGTCGGCGTAGAGGATCACTTTCCCGTCGACGTTTCGCGCCGCGCGACCGATGGTCTGGATCAACGACGTCTCGGAACGCAGAAAGCCTTCCTTGTCGGCGTCGAGAATGGCGACGAAACCGCATTCGGGAATGTCGAGGCCCTCGCGCAGAAGGTTGATGCCGACCAGCACGTCGAACGCACCGAGCCGGAGATCGCGGAGAATTTCGATACGTTCCAGCGTGTCGATGTCAGAGTGCATGTAGCGGACGCGGATGCCGTTTTCGTGCAGGTATTCGGTCAAATCCTCGGCCATGCGCTTGGTCAGCACCGTGACCAGCGTGCGGTAGCCGGCCTTGGTCGTTTCGCGGATTTCGCCGACGACATCGTCGACCTGGGTTTTTGCAGGACGAACCTCGACGGGCGGGTCGATCAGGCCGGTCGGGCGGATGACCTGCTCGGCGAAGACGCCGCCGGCTTCTTCCATCTCCCAATTGCCGGGCGTCGCCGAAACGGCGACGGAAAGCGGGCGCATGGCGTCCCACTCCTCGAAGCGCAGCGGCCGGTTGTCCATGCAGGACGGCAGGCGGAAGCCGTATTCAGCCAGCGTCGCCTTGCGCCTGAAGTCGCCGCGATACATGCCGCCGATCTGCGGCACGGTGACGTGGCTTTCGTCGATGAAGACCAGTGCGTTGTCAGGGATGTATTCGAACAAGGTTGGCGGCGGATCGCCGGGGCGGCGGCCGGTGAGATAACGCGAATAGTTTTCGATGCCGGCGCAGGAGCCGGTGGCGTCGAGCATCTCCAGGTCGAAGCGGGTGCGCTGCTCCAGCCTCTGGGCCTCGAGCAGACGGCCAGCCTTTTCAAGCTCTTGCAGGCGATGCTGCAGCTCTTCCTTGATCGACTTGATGGCTTGATTCAAGGTCGGGCGCGGCGTCACATAGTGCGAGTTGGCGTAGATTTTTACGCTCTTGAGGTCGCCCGTCTTCTGGCCGGTGAGTGGATCGAATTCGGTAATGGCATCGATTTCGTCGCCGAAAAGCGAGATGCGCCAGGCCGAATCTTCCAAGTGGGCCGGGAAGATTTCGATGGTGTCGCCGCGCACGCGAAACGAGCCGCGGACGAAGTTGATGTCCTGGCGCTTGTATTGCTGGGCAACAAGATCGGCGAGGAGCTGGCGCTGGTCGAGTCTGTCGCCGACCGCCATCTGGAAGGTCATGGCGGTGTAGGTTTCGACCGAGCCGATACCGTAGATGCAGGAAACCGAGGCGACGATGATGACGTCGTCGCGTTCGAGCAGCGAGCGCGTCGCCGAGTGGCGCATGCGGTCGATCTGCTCGTTGATCGTCGATTCCTTCTCGATATAGGTGTCGGTGCGCGGGACGTAGGCCTCGGGCTGGAAGTAGTCGTAATAGGAGACGAAATACTCGACCGCGTTGTCGGGGAAGAACTTCTTGAACTCGCTGTAGAGCTGTGCGGCGAGCGTCTTGTTGGGCGCCAGGATCAGCGCCGGGCGTTGCGTCTGCTCGATCACCTTGGCCATGGTGAAGGTCTTGCCGGAGCCGGTGACGCCGAGCAGCACCTGGGTGCGTTCGGCCGAATTGACGCCTTCGACGAGGTCCTTGATGGCGGTCGGCTGGTCGCCGGCCGGTTCGAACTCCGACTGCATGACGATCTGGATGCCGCCTTCGGACTTGTCCGGGCGGGCAGGACGGTGCGGTACCCAGATCTCGCCGTCCTTGTGCAGCGGGTTGCCGCTTTCGATCAGCGCCGACAGGGCCGCCACCGTTGCGGTGACGCCGGAATTGGACAAGGACGCCGCATCTTCGAGCGAGATGTCGAGGCCGGCGACCGGGCTGAGACCGGCGGCGGTGCGATCCTTGGCCGAGGCGGCACCCCCCATCGAGGTGCCGCGCGACGAGCGGGTCGGCGCCGAACTTTTCTCGGGAATCTTCTTGGCTTTGGGTTGAGGCTTTTCGGCCTCCTTGGCGATCTGGTCGGCCCAATCGGCGATGGAGCCGGACAATGGCGCGCCGGTGAATTCGGCCTGCGGCGCTTCGCCCAAGCCAGGGCGATGCAGCGGCTCGGAAGCGTCGAGGAAGTCGGTTACGCCATTGCCGCCGCGCTTGCGCGGGGCGGCACGGTTGTCAGCCCCCGAAACGGGCGATTTCTTGTCAGGAGATTTGGCCATGGCACAAATATGGGGGGTATCCGGAAAAATGGAAAGGGCGCGGGAGCCGGAAAGCCGGTACCCGCGCCGATGCGCTTAGGCGCTCCTGACATCAGGCTGTCAGGAAGTCGTCACCTCGGGCAGGGAAAGCCGGGAGCGATCTTGCAGTTGGCGCCGGGCGGACGCGGCCGGGGAGGACGTGGATTCGGCGGACGATTCCAGCTGGGAGGCGGGCGATTCCAGTGTGGTGGGGGCCGGTTCCAGTGGGGCGGACGATAGTTCGGTGGCCGAATGAAAATCGGTGGTGGCACCACGACGACTGGGGGCCGGTAGTTTGGGCGCGACAGGAAGTTGGCGGAGACCCAGCCACGAAGCCGGTCACCACGGATGTTGCACCAATTGTCCTGGCAACTGCGTATGTCTACCGGCGTGCCGGCCAGGAGCATGCCGGTGCGGTCATAGCCGGTGCCGGGGCCGGCGCGGACATTCACATTGCCTGTGGTAAATCCGTTCGCGGCCGAGGCCGCCGCCGGCAGAATCACCACGCCGGCCAGTATGGCGGCGGCAGTGACAAGTCTTCGAAAACGCATGGGCAGTGCTCCAGACCGAATTTCAATTCGAACGGTTGCAGACTACTGCCTATCCCCGCGCGCGCCAGTGTGTTGGTATCATTATCCTTTACGCCCGCGTAATTGCACTGTTGGTCCCGCCGAAGCTACGGTTTGCGGCGACGTGTTTGCGCGATCGCCCATGAATGCTAGATAGCGTTCGCTCAATTCCGGACCCAGGCATCAATGATCCCAGTGACCAGCAGCCCGACGCAGCGCATGCCCCAGACATTGTTGGCTTTGACGCGATGAAGATCGCGCATCTTGTCGGCCATGGCGCGCTGAACGGCGTTGCCACCAGCTCGCGCATCTTGATCCAGGCACAGCTCGATGCCGGGCATGAGATCATGCTTGTGCATTCGCTGAACTCCTGGATCGAACATCAGCCATTTATCGGGCCGATCCAGATCATGGGTTCGAATTTTGCCACCACCCCGTCCGAGCTTCGCCGCGTCGGCTATGCCATTCGCGATTGGGGCGGCGAGATTGTGCATGCGCATGGCAGCCGTGGCAACAAGTTCGGGCTGGTTTTCCGCTGCGCGGCAGGCACGCCGATCGTGATGACGGCGCATGCCAGGCAATACCAGCTGCCGTGGCTGTTTGCCCATGAGGTGATCGGGCTCAGCCAGTGGACGGTGGATTATTACATCAAGCACTGGCTGGTTTCGCGCCGGCACATGCATCTGCTGCCCAATATGTTCGACGTCTCCAGGATCGAGGTCACCAGCGCTGCCCGCAAGGCGCAGGCCCGGGCGACCCTAGGCATTCGCGACAATGCGTTCCTGATAGGCTCGGTGGGACAACTGGGCGGGCGCAAGAACCAGATCGACATGGTCAGGGTGCTGCGCGAGTTGGTGGCGAAGGGCGTCGATGCCGAATTGCTGGTGATCGGCTCGACCGATCAGGGCAAGGACATCATGCCCGATTGGGGCGCCGCCATTACCGCAGCTGAGGTGCAGGGCAGGATCCATCTGCCCGGACTGCGCCAGGACACGCTGGAGCTGCTGCCGGCCTTCGACGTTTTCCTGATGACGTCACGCGACGAGCAGGCGCCGATCGCGCCGCTGGAAGCCATGGCGACAGGCTTGCCGGTGCTGTCGACGCGGGTCGGCAACATGGTCGATCTGTTGCCGCCAGAACGCACATTCGTGGTCGGCGACGTGGCCGGCATGGCGGCTGCGGTACTGAAGCTGCAGGATGAGACCGCGCGCCGGGAGGTGGGCCTGGCGGGGCGGCAGGAGATCGCGCGGCAACTCGACCCGCAGCGCATCGCCGGCGAGATCGACAAGATCTACCATCTGGCCATCAACCGTTCGAGCATGAAGCGCCGGCAAAAATAGACGGGGGCAGCGCGTGAGCGCCAGTCGCGCGTAATGAATTGCTGGTAGGGTCGAGCCGGTCAATTGCGGGCGCAGCGTGTCCAACTATCCATTTTCCTACAAGGTTTCCTGGCCGGCCCGGTTTCTCAAGCCGTCATTGCGCGGCGATGCTTCGGGCAATGTGCCGGCGCGTGGCGCGTTTCTGCCCAAGCCCGATAAAAGTGTGCGGCTGGCCTTCGTCGGCGATATTTCCGCTGTGGCCAATCGGCGGCCGCCGGTGTGCGACGCCGAACTGGCGGCGCTTCTGACGTCAGCCGATCTGGTTGTCGGCAATTGCGAAAGCCCCATCGTGGACAGGCCGAGCGCGCGGTTCGGCACCCTGGTCGGCACGCACCACGCCATGACGCGCGGGTTTTTGGCCGGTGCGCTGGAGGCCGTGGGCGTCGCACCGGGTCGTTTGGTGCTGTCGCTTGCCAATAACCATGTGCTCGACCAAGGCATTTCAGGGTTCGAGGCGACGCGGACGGCGCTCGATACACTTGGCATTGCGACGGTCGGGACGGCGCCTACGGTCACCAAAATTGCCGTTGGGCCGATGACACTTGGACTTGCGGCGTTCACGCAATGGCGCAATGCGCCTGCCGGGCAGTTTGCCGGACGCGTGGCAATGGCTGACGATTTTTTTGCCGCCGCCGACAAGGGGCTTTCTGACGGGACCGACCTGGTTTGCGCGGCGCCGCATTGGGATTGGGAGTTCCGGCATTTTCCGCGTGCCGAGACGCGCGCATGGGCACAACGGCTCGCAGAACTCGGCGTCGGGCTCATCGCCGGACATCACGCCCATGTCGTGCAGCCGATTGCGCGTATTGGCGACGCGCTGGTCGCCTATGGGCTCGGCGATTTTCTCGGCACCGCGCTTGCACGACAACGCTGGCCGGCGCGGATCGGGGCGATCTTGGTCGTCGAAGTCAGCGCCGATGCGCCAACACGCGGGCAGATCGCGAGCTATCGCCTGGTGCCGTTCGTGCGTCAGCGCGACGGCGACCGCGAGAAGATGGTGCCGCTCGAAAAGGCCGAAGGGCGGCTGGGGGCCAAGATGCGGGCGCGGTGGGCTGCGGTCCACGGCGCAAGTTAGTACGGCTTCACGAGTTGAGTCTGGTTCTTGCGCTATCTTGTTGATTTCGCCTGCAGGTGGGGGCCGATCGCGTGAATTGCTTTTGCGAAAACAGACGTCGATTTTCGCAACGACGGATAGGCAAAGCCGCTATCATCCGGCCAACAGCCGGCAAGGCTTTGGCATGGTGAGGGGGATTTTGTGAGCGCAACTGGTTTCATGCCTGACGAGGCGGCAATCGCGGGCATCAGGCGCGACATCGAAGGCTACGAGGCACAGCGCAAGGCAGCCGCTCGATCGGTGCGCTGGCGCGTGCCGCTCTATCTTGGCCTGCTGCTTGTGATTGTCTTTGGCTTGGCGATGGTGCTCAACCTTGGCGCCGATCCGTACGAGCAGTGGTTCTCGACGCTGCACATCTACCTCTACCTGGCAGGCTTCCTGCTCTCCTTCGCAGTCTATGTGCTGGCATCGAGCGCTGGCGGCAGCCTGCAGGCATCACTGCGGGACAAGCTGCTGCCGACCGCGTTTGGCTTCATCCAGGACGTTAGGCTTCAGAAGGCCGTTTCGCCGGAGAGCTTCGCGCGGCTACCGCGCGAGAGCGTTGGAGACTATGACGGCAGCGTGTTCGACGACGTCATCTCCGGCAGTTACGACGGGTTCTCATTCGAGCTTTACGAGGCGGCGCTGTGGAGGCGCTCCGGCAAAGTGAATGTCGAACTGTTCGATGGGATCATCGTCGCCTTCGACATGGTCAAGCCTTTTCCAGGCATCCTGATCGCGACGGTCCGGACCAATGCGGTGATGAGCTTTTTCAGTGAAATCTTCGGCAGCCAACTGAAGGAGATCAGGTCGGGGGTCCAAGAACTCGATATGGCCTATGAATTCCGAACCGCCAATGTCRATGCCGCGCAGCCGCTGGTGTCAGGGCAGATGGCGCAGGCGCTGACCTGGCTCAAGGAGACCTGGCCGGGGGAACCCGCGCGCCTCGCGCTCAAGGGCAAGGACGGATTCCTGCTGTTGCCGCACAAGAAGAATTTCTTCGAGCTGCCGGCCTCGAATGTGCCGTTGGACTACAAGACGCATATCGAACCGATGATCGCCGACATGGCGACGATGCTGGCGATCACAGCGCTGGTGCGCAAGATCGGGACTTGAGACCGTAGAGCCTGTTGGAGCATGATCTTTTCCGAAAACCGGTTCCCACTTTTCGGGATCATGCTCTAGCCGAAGCGCAGCTTCAGCCCGACGATGGCGAGGATGAAGACCAGCGTGATCGAGTTCGACAGGATCACCGGCAGCGAGCCGATAGCGAAGCCGTAGACGATCCACAGCGAGATGCCGGTGGCGAGCGCTGCGTTGGTGCCGAGCGAGATGTCGCYGGTCTTGCGTTCGCGCAGGATCTTGGCGATCTGCGGCAGCCAGGCGAGCGTGGTCAAGATGGCGGCGACGGCGCCGACGATTTCGAACAGGGGGTTCAAGACGGGAGCTTCCCTAAAGCACAAATTGTGCGGCGCGAGCTATGCCAGATTGGCTCTCGGCTGTGAAGCGGATGAAATGGGCTGGATCAACGAAAAGCCGGCGCAAAACGTCGCGGGATCATGCCGAAAATGGTGCCGAGAAAATGTGCTTGTGCGGTAGCGACTAACGGTTTCGTGATCGCCGAATTGCAAATCCGGCACTCGCATGGCCGTGCGA
Organism: Aminobacter sp. P4_H6_2; assembly: GCF_056400805.1. Taxonomy (NCBI): domain Bacteria; kingdom Pseudomonadati; phylum Pseudomonadota; class Alphaproteobacteria; order Hyphomicrobiales; family Phyllobacteriaceae; genus Aminobacter; species Aminobacter sp. P4_H6_2. The sequence goes on along the minus strand of NZ_JBFUKO010000014.1, from coordinate 2,586 downwards.
TGACGCAGATGTGACGGTCTCCAGGCTATGGAGGGCAAGGGCCCCGATGGTTTTGCCATGTTTGCAAATCAGCCCGAGCGAGGCTGGTTGCGTCGGAATGTGGCAGAAATAAGCTTATGATTCTGTTGGATAATTTCACGCAACGTGATTTGCTCTTGGCCGGTTCGGCGGTCAGTCTCCAGGTCGTTCGGCGGGCCTTGCTGCGAAAGCGAAGCCCGCGAGGACGAAGATAGAACGGGAGTACCTGACATGAACAAGTTCCTTGCAACGACCGTCGCCTCGCTTGCCTTCATCGGTTCCGCCTATGCCGCGGATATCGAAGGCACGGTCCAGTCGGTCGACGCGGCGACGCGTTCGATCACGCTGGACGACGGCAAGATCTATGTCGTACCCGAAAGCATCAAGGTCGATGGCCTTGCCGCCGGCGCCAAGGTGAAGGTGACTGTTGACGACACCACAGGTGCCGTGACCGCGATCGAAAACGCGTCGTAAACGTCCTTTGCGAACTCGCCCTGCCCGTATTGCCGTCCCGCCCGGACAGGGCGAGTCCCATTCTCGACACCTTCCAAGCACTCATTTCGGCCGACCCCATGCGGGTCGGCTGTTTTTTGAGGCGCGCTGGCAGCTCTAGAAACCGATATTTTGGGCAAGCCAGCTGGACGAGCGTTTTGCCACCGCAAGCGTGCCATCGGCAAAGCGGTCGAGGCCGGAGCGCACCAGCGCATAGCCATTGGCCGTGCGGTAGAGCACCGAGCCATTTTCTTGTGGCGTACCCGCGGCCGGCTGGACCTCAGGGTGGATGGCAGGCGCTGAGGCGAGCTGCGGATCGGCGAAGGTCGTGGTGCGGCAGATGCCGGTGACCAGGGGATAGTCGTGGTTGCCTTCGCGCAAAATGCGGCTCTTCATCGCCGCCTCGCAGTCGGCGACAGAAGTCCACTGCGCCGGCGTCTCGCCGATATATTCGCAAAGCTTGGCATCGCAGTCGCAGCCAACGATGGTCATGGCGACAAGGGCTGACTTGATCACGGTCCGAATCCTTCGGGTTGGTCACGAAGCGAGTTCTCGGCTGCGATCGCGGCGCCAGTTAGCCGCAATCATGGCATGATGGTGGCGTGCGATTGCTATTTTGTGGTGTGGTCAGGAATGTCTGGGTCTGTCTACCGGTCGAGGCCAGCTGCCTTGCGCAAGGCGTCGTTCATCCGTGTCTGCCAGCCCTCGCCATCGGCCTTGAACTGAGCGACGACTTCCGGGTCGAGTCTGAGCAGGACGGACAGTTTCTTGTTCGGTGAGCGAGGACGGCCGATCTTGCGGCGAAAGAGCTCATCAGCGGGTTGGGCATCCGGGTCGGCAACAGCATCGGCTGTGATGGCGCGGTCTTCATCGTCGGAAATATCTTCGAGAGAAATCAAGGCGCGTCGCCGCGCGTCCGCCAGCCTGGCAGTTTCAGTGGCCGACTTAGAAACTTTGGACATAAATCTCGATCTCCCGTCTGTTGGCTTTGCGCAACGAGATGATGCGAATGAGCTTTATGTGTCCGCCCCTCCAGACAATTACCGTATATACGAAAACGTGCGCCTACGCAAGTATTTCTGTATATACGCTAACGTCGTGTCTGTTTCGGATGTGAACTTCGCAACCTTTCCCTTGCGCATTTGCCTGTGCGGCTAACAATGGCGCCGGAGGGCGGCGGTGTTTACGCTGTGGGGGAGGGTTTTGTTTCGTGAAGATCGGCGTCGTCAGGAATCCGGTGGCCGGTGGCGGCAGGCTGGGATCACATTGGACGGAAGTTGCAGCCGCACTTTCCGAACGCTTTGGCGATGTCGAATTCCGCGAGACTGAAGAGCCTGGCGATGGCGCAACGATCGCGCGCGACCTCGTGGCGCTCGGCTGTGGACTGGTGGTTGCCGCCGGCGGTGATGGTACGATCAGCGAAGTCGCCGACGGGATCTTGCAGATGCAGGCCGAGACCGGGGTCGCGGCGGTGCTCGGCGTGCTACCGTGCGGTACGGGCTCGGACTTCGCCCGGGGCATGGGCATTCCGGTGGAAGTCAAGGCCGCGATCGCGCGTATCGCCGAAGGCGAGGACCGCCTCATCGACGCCGGCCGCATCTCCTTCATCGACGAGCATGGCCGGCTGGCGAGCCGTCATTTCGTCAATATTGCAAGCCTGGGCATGTCGGGTGCGACGGTGCGTGCGGTGAACGCGGACCGGCGCAAGGGCCGCGTTTCGGCCAAGGCGCTGTTTTTCTGGCGCACGGTGACGGAGTTCGTGCGCTACCGTTTCCAGGAGGTGCGCATCGTTGTCGACGACGGCGCGCCGGTCGAAGCCAAGGTGGCGCTGGTGGCTGTTGCCAATGAAAGGTTCTTCGGTGGCGGCATGATGATCGCGCCCGATGCTGTTCCCGACGACGGTCTGTTCGACATCGTCATTCTGCGCGCGGCGAGCAAGCTCAGGCTGATCTTTGACATCCGGCTGCTTTATGGCGGCCGCCACCGCGATCATCCCGCGATCACCATCCTCCGCGGCCGCAAGGTGATGGTCGAGCCGCTGGGCGACCCGCTCGCCAACGCGGCACTGACCGATAT
>NZ_JBFUKO010000013.1:0-29041 GCF_056400805.1 Aminobacter sp. P4_H6_2 | reverse complement strand
AGCTGAAGCCGTATCTCCAGCTCGAAAAGATCATCGACGCGTGCTTCGATGTGGCGACGCGTCTGTTCGGCATAAGCTTCAAGGAAAAGACCGGCATCACCGCCTGGCACCCAGACGCCAGGGTGTTCGAAGTGTTCAACGCCGACGGCAGCAAGCGCGGGCTTTTCCTCGCCGACTATTTCGCGCGTCAGTCGAAGCGCTCCGGCGCCTGGATGAGCGCGCTCCAGTCCGGCTACAAGCTCGGCAAGGGTTCGACGCCCATCATCTACAACATCATGAACTTCGCCAAGCCTGCGGAGGGCGAGCCGGCGCTGCTGTCGCTCGACGAGGCCAAGACGCTGTTCCACGAATTCGGCCACGCGCTGCACGGCATGCTGACCGACGTCACCTGGCCTTCGGTGGCGGGCACGTCGGTGAGCCGCGACTTCGTCGAGTTGCCGTCGCAGCTCTACGAGCATTGGCTGACGGTGCCGGCGGTGCTGGAAAAGCACGCGCTGCACTACAAGACCGGCAAGGCTATGCCCAAGGAATTGCTCGACAAGATGCTGGCGGCCAAGACCTTTGGCGCGGGCTTCGCCACGGTCGAGTTCACCTCGTCGGCGCTTGTCGATATGGCCTATCATGCCCGTCCAGACGCGCCAGCCGAACCGGCGGCCTTCGAAGCCGAGACGCTGGAAAAGCTTGGCATGCCTGACGCGATCGTCATGCGACACCGCACTCCGCATTTCCTGCACGTGTTCTCGGGCGAGGGTTACTCGGCCGGTTATTACTCCTACATGTGGTCGGAAGTGCTCGACGCCGACGCTTTCGCCGCCTTCGAGGAGACGGGCGATGCGTTCAACCCCGCCATGGCCGAGAAGCTGCGCAAGCACATCTATTCGGCGGGCGGCTCGGCCGATCCGGAAGAACTCTACAAGGCCTTCCGCGGCAAGATGCCGTCGCCCGAAGCGATGATGGAGAAGCGCGGCCTCGTGTAAGATTCAGGTGAGGCCGGCTTGCAAATGGTGGTTTCCTGCGCTTCCGGTGCTCACGCACCTGAATGTACGCTCCGCTCCGGTTCTCGGAACCCACCATTTCAGCGCGGCCTGACCTGAATCTCGAAAGAGCCTAGTTCGGATAGCAGATGGAACTACCAGCAACATTGAGAGCGGCGGTCGACCGTGCGCTGGAAGGCGTGCCGCTTGCGGAGCTGCAGCGCGCGGCCGACACTTTGTCTTCCCGCTATCGGGCTGAGACGCGGGACGGCAGGCTCCACCTGTCCGACGAGATGTTCGCGCGCGCCTATCTGGCGACACGCCTGCCGGCGACATTCGCGGCGCTGCGGGCCAGCCTCGAAAGTGCCGCTGAGCTGCTGCCGGATTTCGAGCCGAAGAGCCTGCTCGATGTCGGCGCTGGTCCAGGCACGGCACTTTGGGCCGCCTCCGATTGCTGGCCGACGATCACCTCGGCGCTGATGCTCGAAGCGAGCCAGTCGATCCGCAAGGTGGGCGTGGAACTGTCTGCGCATTCGGGCGTCGAACATGTCGAATGGCGCGCGGCCGATGCCTCCAAGAGCTTCGAAGCCGATAAAGCCGATCTGGTGACACTTGCCTATGTGCTCGACGAATTGTCGCCGGCCGAAGGGCTGGCGCTTGTCGAGCGGCTGTGGGCGGCAACGAACGGCTTGCTGGTGGTGGTCGAGCCAGGCACGCCGGCCGGCTGGTGGCGGATGATGGCGGTGCGGTCACGGCTCATCGAACTGGGCGCGCATCTGGCCGCACCTTGTCCGCACAGTGAGGCCTGTCCGATCGTCGAACCTGACTGGTGCCATTTTTCGCGGCGCGTGGCGCGCTCGCGCCTGCATCGGCTGACCAAGCGTGGCGACGTGCCATGGGAAGACGAAAAGTACATCTTCCTTGCGGCATCGCGGACGCGAGCCGAAACATTTGGCGCCCGCGTTCTGGCGCCGGCGCGCGGCGGATCGGGAAAGATCCAGCTGAAGCTATGCCAGGAAAATGGCTCGATTGACGAAAAGATGCTAACCAAGCGCGATGGCGAGCGGTTCAAGACGGCGCGCCGTGTCGACTGGGGCGACATTTTGTAGTCTTGCCCGCTGGCAGAAAATCAGTCGATTTGGCCGCCCCCCTTTCGCATTTGCGAAAAAACCTGTATGAGCCGCCCACACGAAACGCGGCGCGTCGACAGGCAGTGCCCGCAACGCTCCCGAGAAGACATATGAACCTCCGCAATATCGCGATCATCGCGCACGTCGACCATGGCAAGACCACSCTCGTCGATGCGCTCCTCAAACAATCCGGCTCGTTCCGCGAGAACCAGCGCGTCGCCGAACGCGCGATGGACTCGAACGACATCGAAAAAGAACGCGGCATTACCATCCTGGCAAAGGCGACTTCGGTCGACTGGAAGGATACCCGCATCAACATCGTCGACACCCCTGGCCACGCCGATTTCGGTGGTGAGGTCGAGCGCATCCTGTCGATGGTCGACAGCGCCATCGTTCTGGTCGACGCCGCCGAGGGCCCGATGCCGCAGACCAAGTTCGTGGTCGGCAAGGCGCTCAAGGTCGGCCTGCGTCCGATCGTGGTGATCAACAAGATCGACCGTCCCGACGCCCGCCACCAGGAAGTCATCAACGAGGTGTTCGACCTGTTCGCTGCGCTCGACGCTACCGACGAGCAGCTCGACTTCCCGATCCTCTATGGTTCGGGCCGCGACGGCTGGGTCTCCGAGAATCCGGAAGGCCCGAAGGATCAGGGCCTCACGCCGCTGTTCGACCTCGTGCTCAAGCATGTTCCGGCACCGACCGTTCACCCCGGCCCGTTCCGCATGATCGGCACCATTCTCGAGGCCAACCCGTTCCTCGGCCGCATCATCACCGGCCGCATCGAATCCGGCACGCTGAAGTCGAACCAGCCGGTCAAGGTGCTGCACCATGACGGCACGCTGCTCGAAACCGGCCGCGTCTCCAAGATCCTGGCTTTCCGTGGCCTCGAGCGCCAGCCGATCGAAGAAGCGCAGGCGGGCGACATCGTTGCCATCGCCGGCCTGTCGAAGGGCACCGTCGCAGACACGTTCTGCGATCCGGCCGTGACCGAGCCGCTGCATGCGCAGCCGATCGATCCGCCGACCGTCACCATGTCCTTCATCGTCAACGATTCGCCGCTGGCCGGCACCGAGGGCGACAAGGTGACCAGCCGTGTCATCCGCGACCGCCTGCTCAAGGAAGCTGAAGGCAACGTTGCGCTCAAGATCGAGGAATCGGCCGACAAGGATTCGTTCTTCGTTTCCGGCCGTGGCGAGCTTCAGCTTGCGGTTCTGATCGAGACGATGCGCCGCGAGGGCTTCGAGCTCGCCGTGTCGCGTCCGCGCGTGGTCATGCAGAAAGACGAGAACGGCGAATTGCTGGAGCCCGTCGAAGAAGTCGTCATCGACGTCGACGAGGAACATGCCGGTGTCGTCGTGCAGAAGATGTCGGAGCGCAAGGCCGAGATGGTCGAGCTGCGTCCTTCGGGCGGCAACCGCCAGCGCCTGGTCTTCCATGCGCCGACGCGTGGCCTGATCGGCTACCAGTCCGAGCTTCTGACCGACACGCGCGGCACAGCGGTGATGAACCGTCTGTTCCATTCCTACCAGCCCTACAAGGGCGAGCTGCCGGGCCGCACCAACGGTGTCTTGATCTCCAACGATCAGGGCGAGTCGGTGGCTTTCGCCATGTGGAACCTCGAAGATCGCGGCCCGATGGTCATCGACGCGGGCGTCAAGGTTTATCAGGGCATGATCATCGGCATCCACAGCCGTGACAACGACCTTGAGGTCAACGTGCTGAAGGGCAAGAAGCTGACCAACATCCGCGCCGCCGGCAAGGATGAAGCAGTGCGCCTGACGCCGCCGATCCGCATGACGCTGGAACGCGCCCTGGCCTGGATCCAGGACGACGAACTGGTCGAAGTGACGCCGAAGACCATCCGCCTGCGCAAGCTCTATCTCGACCCGAACGAGCGCAAGCGCTTCGAGAAGTCCTCGAAGACCGCGTAAGTCACGCGGCTTGAAACAAAAAAAGGGCGTCTCCGATGGAGGCGCCCTTTTTGTTTACGGCCATGGGCCCTTTATTGCTTACATATCGATGATCGGTGCTACCTCGACGGAACCGCCGGCCACCAGGATCGGGCATCCTTTGGCGATCCGCGCGGCATCGGCTGGGTCTTTCGCGTCGACGACTGTGTAGCCGCTGGTCGGATTGGCGCCGCCGTCATTGGTGACCGCGCCGTTGGCGCCGACTGTCTGCGACTTGCCGACCGGAGCTCCACCATCGACAACGGCCGCGCCGAGCGAAGCGAACCAGTCCATCCAGGCCTTCATCACCTTGGCGCCTTCTTCTTCCGACTGCGGCATCGCACCGCCGTGATAGACGAAGAGAAACTTGGCCATGACGTCTCCTCCATTGCGTGCCGACCTGCCGGCCACCCGGCATCGTGCCAACGCGCGGGCTATTCATTCGCCGATAGCCTGACACGGGCAACCCGTGTCGGCGCCTGTCGCGGAAAGTTGATGATGAGCGGTGGCTGTTTCGTTCGAGGCACCCCTGGTGTTTGCCGCAGCACAGGAGCGCAAGTTTGCGGGGCAAGCGGGCGATACGAACCGCGATTCGGGTGAGTGCGATGACCAAGGCGGGCGCATCCACAGCGACTGCCGCGAGGTAAGGGCGATTTTTTAATCATGCTTCAGAATCGACGCCCCTTGGGGACGCTGCGTCAGCTTAATTCGCAGGCATTTTCTGCCTATTGCCTAGGCGTTTTTGCCAATCTTCCGTCAAACCTTTGTCGCTAAAGGCGGGCCATCTGCTACGATAGTCGCAAAAGCATGTGACGGGACGGGAGAAACTAGCGTCATGTCCGAATCAATGAAGTCGACGGCGAAATCCGCCAAGACTGCATCCGCCTCCAAATCCTCTGATAGACCTCCCCAGCTCCTTGAATTGCTGCTGGCCCGGGCTCCGGCCGAAGATGTGGCCGATTACGAGCCAGGCATGCTGGAACGCGCGGCGGAGCTGGCCGAACAGGCCGTGCTCAAGCACCGCAAGGGCTCCTCGGTCATCGACATCGACACCGATGCCGGCATCCTTCGCCACGGCCGGCCGGTGACTGTCGTCACCGTCGTCAATGACAACATGCCGTTCCTGTTCGATTCGGTGCTCGGCGAGATCACCGAGGCCGCCGGCGAGCCGGTTCTGGTCACCCATCCCGTCATCATGGTGCGCCATGGCCGCAACGGCGTCGACGAGATCCTGAGCGACGGCGGCTCGCACAAGGGCGAGGACGCCGCCGCCAAGGTCAGCGTCATCCACGTCCATATTCCGCCGCAGGGCAAGGAGGCTGCCGAGGCGCTGCGCGAACGGCTGAAGAAGCTGCTCGACCAGGTGCGGTCGTCGGTGACCGACTGGAAGCGCATGCTGGCCAGGCTCGATCAGGCGATCTCGGAATTCCGCTATGCGCCTATCCCGCTCGACAAGAATCTGGTGACCGAGGCGATCGCCTTCCTCGAATGGCTGCGCGACGACAATTTCACCTTCCTTGGCATGCGCGAGTTCCAATATTCGGGCGGCGAAAAGAGCGGCATGCTGGAGCGCGCCGACAAGCCGGGACTTGGAATCCTTGCCGATCCCGATGTGCTGGTATTGCGCCGCGACACCGTCGATGCGACGTCGACGACGCCTGAAATCCGTGCCTTCCTGCATGGGCCGGACCCGCTGATCGTGACCAAGGCCAATGCCAAGTCGGCGGTGCATCGCCGCGCCTATCTCGACTACATCGGCGTCAAGACCTACGACGCCCAGGGCCAGCTTTCGGGCGAATTGCGCATCGTTGGCCTGTTCACCTCGACCGCCTACACGCGCTCGGTGATGAAGATCCCCTATCTTCGGTCCAAGGCCGAGACGGTGATCCAGAAGTCGGGCTTCGATCCCGCCGACCATTCGGGCAAGGCACTCACCAACGTGCTCGAATCCTACCCGCGTGACGAACTGTTCCAGATCGCCGTGCCGACGCTGCGCAAGCATGCCGAGGCGATCCTCGGCCTGATCGAGCGGCCCAGGGTGCGGGCGCTGGTGCGCGTCGACCAGTTCGACCGCTTCGTCTCGGTGCTCACCTTTGTTCCTCGCGACCGCTACGATTCGGTGGTGCGCGAAAAGATCGGCGCCTATCTCAAGAACGCCTTCGAGGGCCGGCTGTCGGCCTATTACCCTGCCTTCCCGGAAGGCGGGCTGGCACGAGTGCATTTCATCATCGGGCGCTCCGGCGGCAAGACGCCGAAGGTCGAGCAGGCGGCGATCGAAGCGGCCATCCGCGACATCGTGACGACCTGGGAAGATGGATTGCGCGAGGCCTCGGCCGAAGCAGGCTCGCCGGCGGCACTGGTCAGCGTGGCCATGCATTTCCCGCAGGACTATCAAAACAGCTTCTCGCCGGCGGCGGCGCTGCTGGATGCCGAGCGGATTTCCACGATCAGCCCTTCCAATCCGATCGTCATCGACTGCTATCGTGACACCGGGCAGAAGCCGGAACAGGCTTCGCTGAAGATCTATCACCATGGCGCGCCGGTGGCGCTGTCGCGGCGCGTGCCGCTGCTCGAGAACATGGGGTTCCGCGTCATCAGCGAACGCACCTTCGAACTCGGCGAGAAGGGCGAAGACCAGATATTCATCCACGACATGGAGCTGGAGAACGCCTACGGCCAGCCCATCGACCTCGCCGACGGCGGGGCGCTGTTCGAGGAGGTGTTCCTGTCGGTGTGGAACGGCGATGCCGACAATGACGGCTACAACGCGCTGGCCCAGACGGCGGGGCTCGGCTCCAACCAGATCGTGATCCTGCGCGCCTATGGCCGCTATTTGCAGCAGGCCGGCATCCCCCAGAGCCAGGACTTCATCGCCGCGGCACTCAACCGCTATCCCGATATCGCGCGCGGGCTGCATGGGCTGTTCCTGGCCAGGCTCGACCCGGCGCAGGAGAACGAGGGGCTGGTCACCGCCAAACACCTCAAGGCCAAGATCAAGGATGCGCTGGAAGCGGTTCCGAACATCGACGACGACACGATCATCAGGCGCTACGTCAACCTGATCGAGGCGTCGCTCCGCACCAATCACTTTGTCGCAGGCAAGAAGGAACGGGGCCAGTCGCTGGCGATCAAGCTCGATTCGCGTAGCGTCGACGGGCTGCCCGAGCCACGGCCATGGCGCGAGATCTTCGTCTATGGCTCGGAGGTAGAGGGCGTGCATCTGCGCTTCGGCCCTGTCGCCCGTGGCGGCTTGCGCTGGTCGGACCGGGCGCAGGACTACCGCACCGAGGTGCTGGGGCTGGTCAAGGCGCAGCAGGTCAAGAACGCCGTGATCGTGCCCGTTGGCGCCAAGGGCGGCTTCTTCCCCAAGCGCCTGCCTGTAGGCGGCAGCCGTGACGCCACCTTCGAGGCGGGCAAGGCGGCTTACGTCAATTTCATTTCCTCGATGCTGTCGATCACCGACAATCTCGACGGCGACAAGGTCGTGCCGCCGAAAGGCGTGGTGCGGCGCGATGTCGACGACCCCTATTTCGTCGTCGCCGCCGACAAGGGCACGGCGACCTTCTCCGACACCGCCAACGGCATCAGCGAGGCGCATGGCTTCTGGCTTGACGACGCCTTCGCCTCGGGCGGTTCGGCCGGTTATGACCACAAGAAGATGGGCATCACCGCGCGCGGTGCCTGGGAAGCGGTGAAGCGGCATTTCCGCGAGATGAACCGCGACATCCAGACAACGCCCTTCACGGTCRTTGGCGTCGGCGACATGTCGGGCGACGTTTTCGGCAACGGCATGTTGCTATCGCAGCAGACACGCCTGATCGCCGCGTTCGACCACCGCGACATCTTCATCGATCCGGAACCCGACATGGCGGCGTCGTTTGCCGAGCGCAAGCGCATGTTCGACCTGCCGCGTTCGAGCTGGCAGGATTACGACAAGTCGAAGCTCTCGACGGATGGCGTGATCGTCTCGCGCGCGCAGAAATCGGTGACGCTGCCGGCTGCGGCGGCAGCCGCGATCGGGCTCGACAAGACAACCGCTTCGCCGACCGAGATCATGAGCGCAATCCTTCGCGCGCCAGTCGACCTGCTATGGTTCGGCGGCATCGGCACTTATGTGCGCGCCAGCACCGAAACCAACCAGGAGGTGGGCGACCGCGCCAATGACGCGATCCGCGCCACCGCCAGCGAAGTACGCGCCAAGGTGATCGGCGAAGGCGCCAATCTGGGCACCACCCAGCGGGCACGCATCGAGTTCGGGCTCAGGGGCGGGCGCTGCAACTCGGATGCCATCGACAATTCGGGCGGCGTCAACTCGTCCGACGTCGAGGTCAACATCAAGATCGCGCTGGCTTCGGCCATGCGCAGCGGCGGGCTTCAGCGCCCGGCGCGCAACAAGTTGCTGGCCGAGATGACGGAGGAAGTGGCGGGCCTGGTGCTTGCCAACAACTATGAGCAGACGCTGGCGCTGTCTCTTGCCGCACGGCGCGGCCTCCAGGACATCGCGCATCAGGGACGCTTCATGAGCGCGCTCGAGGCGCGGGGCCTGCTCGACCGTGCGGTCGAGAACCTGCCAAGTGCGGCAGCACTCGCCGAGCGCCAGACGCGCGGCGAGCCGCTGACCCGGCCTGAGCTCGGCGTGCTCTTGGCCTATGCCAAGATCGTGCTGTTCTCCGATATCGTCGCCAGCGACCTGCCTGACGACGCGCAGTTCACCCGCGACCTGATGGGCTACTTCCCCGACCGCATGTCGAAGAAGTACGAGGCCGAAATCAACGGTCACCGGCTGCGTCGTGAGATTATCACGCGCGTTCTGGTCAACGATCTGGTCAATCGCGGCGGTCCGTCCTTCGTCAACCGCTTGCAGGAAGCAAGCGGCCGCTCGGCGGCGGATGTGGCGCGCGTCTTTGCCGTGGTTCGTGACGGCTTTGCGCTTCCCGCGCTCTATGCCGAGATCGATGCGCTCGACAATATCGTCGACGGCATGACGCAGCTCGACCTTTACCAGGCGGTGAGCCGGCTGCTCTTTGCCGTCAGCGGCTGGTATCTGAGGAACGACCACGGCGATGCCCCACTGGCGAGCCGCATAGCCGAGCTGCATGAGGCGCGCGCGGCCCTCGAACACAAGTTCGCAGGCATGCTGCCCGCCTTCACCCAGGACCGCATCCAGAAGCGCAAGGCGGGCTTCACAGCCGCCGGCGCGCCGGAGAAGCTGGCCGAGCGGCTGTCGCTGCTCGAAGTCGGCGAACTGGTGCCCGACATCGCGCTGGTGGCCAAGACGGCCAAGGCCGACATCGTTGCCGCCGCGAAGGCGTTCTTCGGGGTCAGCGAGGCGTTCCGGATTCCGCGCATCGAAGACGCCGCCAACGCGATTTCGAGCTCCGACTACTATGAGGGTTTGGCGCTGTCGCGGGCATCGGACACGATCGGCGCGGCACGTCGCGGCATCGCGGTTGCAGCCCTTACCGGTTACGGCAGCGCTGCCGATCCTGTCGCGGCCTGGCTCGAAGCGGGTGGTGAACGCATCAACCGCACCCGCGAAAGGCTGCAGGCATTGACAGAAGGTGGCGACATCTCCGTGTCGCGTCTGACGGTTGCCGCCGGGTTGATGAGCGATCTGTCGGGCCGATAACGGTTTTCGATCTGGCCTGCCGCCGTTGCGGCGGCAGGCATTTTCCCGGAAGATTGGACGAACGAACTGCGCTATAGCTCCAAGCCACGCTGATGCGGCGTGGCCGGAGGGATGATGGCTGATACGATGGTGGTTCAACGCACGTCGCGGCGCGGCGTCTGGGGCTGGATGTTCTTCGACTGGGCAGCGCAGCCCTTTTTCACCGTGGTCACCACTTTCATCTTCGGTCCCTACTTCGTCGCGCGCATGGCGACAGACCCGGCCATGGGGCAGGCGGCCTGGGGCTATGGCATCGCCGCCGCAGGCTTCGTCATCGCCATATTGTCGCCGGTGCTCGGCTCGATCGCCGACCAGACCGGCCCGCGCAAGCCGTGGATCGCCTTCTTTTCGGCGATCAAGATTTCCAGCCTGTGCCTGCTCTGGTATGCGGCTCCCGGCTCGCCGCTGGTGCCGGTGGTGCTGCTGTTTTCGCTCGCTTCGGTGGCGGCGGAGTTCTCGATCGTGTTCAACGATTCGATGATGCCGCGCCTGGTGTCGAAAGACGAAATCGGCAAGGTCTCCAACATCGCCTGGGGGCTGGGCTATCTCGGCGGCATGATCGTGCTGATCTTCGTCGTCGCCTTCATGGCGGCATCGCCTGAAACCGGCAAGACCATCATCGGCGCTGCACCGGTGTTCGGCCTCGACCCCGCGCTCGGCGAGGACGCCCGCGCGACGGGCCCGATTTCAGCGGTGTGGTATTTCATCTTCATCCTGCCGATGTTCTTCTTCACGCCCGACAGCGGCAAAGGCATCGCCATCCGCCCAGCCGTGCGCTTGGGTCTCAGCGAGCTCAAGGCGACGCTGGGCGAAGTGCGCCAGCGCACCGGCATCTTCCGCTTCCTCGTTGCCCGCATGATCTACCAGGACGGCGTCAACGCGCTGCTGGGCCTTGGCGGTGCCTTTGCCGCGGCGATGTTCGGCTGGTCGATCACCGAGATCGGCATCTACGGCATCATCTTGAACGTCATCGCCATCTTCGGCTGCCTCGTCGCCAGCCGGCTCGATACGAGCTTTGGTTCCAAGGTCGTGGTGGTCGTTTCGCTGGTGCTTTTGACGATCGCCACCATCGGCATCGTCTCGACAGGGCCCGGCTATACGCTCTTCGGCCTGTGGCAGATGCCGGGCACTGATACCGGTGGACTGTTTGGAACGCCGGCAGAAAAGGCCTACATCGCTTTCGGTCTGCTGGTCGGCATCGCCTTTGGGCCGGTGCAGGCGTCGTCGCGCTCCTACATGGCGCGCAGCGTTTCAGCAGACGAAGCCGGGCGCTATTTCGGGCTCTACGCGCTGTCCGGCAGGGCGACGAGCTTCGTCGCACCCTTTACGGTCGCTACAGTCACCGCATTGAGCAGCTCGCCACGCCTTGGCATGGCGACGATCATCATCTTCTTCGCCGTCGGGCTGGCCATGCTTTTGCGCACGCCCTATCCGGCTGACGAGGTGAAGTAGCTTTTTACCCTCTCACAAGGGGAGGGTAAAAATCTCAGTGCCGGAAATGCCTGACGCCGGTGAAGACCATGGCGATGCCGTGCTCGTCGGCAGCTGATATGACGTCGTCGTCACGCATCGATCCGCCTGGCTGTATGACGGCGGTGGCGCCTGCCTCGACCGCCGACAACAGACCGTCGGCGAAGGGGAAGAAGGCGTCGGAAGCAACGACCGAGCCCTTGGTCAGCGGCACGGCCAGGCCGGCGGCTTCAGCTGCATCGAGCGCCTTGCGGGCGGCGATACGGGCCGAATCGACGCGGCTCATCTGGCCAGCACCGACGCCGACGGTGGCGAGGTCGCGGGCATAGACGATGGCGTTCGACTTGACGTGCTTGGCGACACGGAAGGCAAACTTCAGGTCTTCCAGCTCGCGCTGGGTCGGCTGGCGCTTGGTCACCACCTGGAGTTCAAGCGCGTCGACGACAGCGTTGTCGCGCGACTGGACGAGCAGGCCACCGGCCACCGACTTGACGGCCACGCCAGCGCGATCCGGATCGGGCAGGCCGCCGGTGACAAGCAGGCGCAGGTTCTTCTTGGCGGCGATAATGGCCTGCGCCTCAGGCGTGGCGTCCGGCGCGATGATGACTTCGGTGAAGATCTTGACGATCTCTTCGGCGGCCTCGGCGTCGAGGATGCGGTTGAGCGCGACGATGCCGCCAAAGGCCGAGACAGGATCGCAGGCGAGCGCCTTGGCATAGGCCTCGACGAGGGTTGCGCCTTCGGCGACGCCGCACGGATTGGCGTGCTTGATGATGGCGACAGCAGCAGTGCGGACGGGATCGAATTCGCCGACGAGTTCGAACGCGGCATCGGTGTCGTTGATGTTGTTGTAGGAGAGCTGCTTGCCCTGCAATTGGGTCGCGGTGGCAACGCCGGGGCGCTTGTCGCCGGTCAGATAGAAGCCGGCGGACTGGTGCGGGTTTTCGCCATAACGCATGACGCTCGCAAGCTTGCCGCCGAAGGCGCGCCAGTCGGGCGTTTCGATCTCAAGCGCTTCGGCGAACCAGCCCGAGATCGCCGCGTCGTAGGCGGCAGTGCGCGCAAAGGCTTTGGCGGCGAGCTTCTTGCGGAACTCGTAGGACAGGCAGCCATTGTTGGCGACGATGGAGTCGAGCACGTCCTTATAGTCGGCCGGGTCAGTGACGATGGCGACATAGGCGTGGTTCTTGGCCGAGGCGCGGACCATGGCCGGACCGCCAATGTCGATGTTCTCTACGATCGAGGCGTAATGCGCACCGGAATTGCGCACTTCCTCGAAGGGATAGAGGTTGACCACGACCAGGTCGATCGGCTGGATGCCGTGTTCGGACATGGCCGCTATGTGCTCTGGGTCGTCGCGGACGGCGAGAAGTGCGCCATGGACCGAGGGATGCAGCGTCTTGACGCGGCCGTCCATGATCTCGGGAAAGCCGGTCAGCTCGGAAACGTCGCGGACAGCGATGCCTTCGGCGGCGATGGACTTGGCCGTGCCGCCCGTGGAGACGAGCTCGACACCGACATTGGCAAGGCTTTGGGCGAAACCGATCAGGCCGGTCTTGTCGGAGACCGACAGCAAAGCGCGGCGGATCGGCACGAGATCGGGCGCGGGGATCTTCTTGGAAATGACGGCCATGGGGTGTGGGCCTTTCACGGCAAGGTGGGAGATGCAGCTTGCGGGCGGCGTACCATATGAGGCCTCAAAATCAAGGCGCGCAGCGCCCTTCAATCAGTTTTCGAGGCGGCTGATGATGCGTGTGCGCGAGAACTGCCAGTGCACCTCGGAGATTTCCGATGCCTTGAAGGACAGCACGATCTGGCGCGAGCGGCGCGGTCCGCCGAGACCGGCGAAATAGATCGATTCCTCGACCTCGGCTGGAATGTCGGGCGAGATGAAGACCCAGGTGTCGATATCCGGGCCGGTCAGCACCAGCCGTTCCTTCTGGTCGCGAAACAGCTGGACGTCGGGATGGACATGGAAACGAACCGTGACGAGGTCGCGGCCTTTCTTGATCGGCGTGTTGCCGGCGCGAAGGATGCGGTCGCAGCCCGACAGGATGCTGCCTCCTGCCGCGAGGCTCAGTTCGCGCTCGTGGTGGAGGCCGAATCGCTGGGCGTAGCCGTCGTGGCGGGCCGTAAAGCCGTGGATGCCGGGCTTGTCGGTCCGTTGCGATGGCACCGACTTCGGTCCGCCGAAAAGCGGGCTGCCGAGCAGGCCGCTGATGCGCTGCGAATGGGCGAAGCTTGCCGACGATGTGTCGTTGATGGTGACAGTGGAGTGGGCGGCTGTGGCGCGCGCCAGGGGCTTGAGTTCGGCCAGGCCATAGGTGTCGACGCCGGCATTGACGATGTAGTGCTGGCGGCCCGACGACATCTCGAAGGCCAGGCAGCCGGCGTGGGCATAGTTCGACACCTCGATGGGAGGTGCCGTGCCCGTGTCGGCAATGACAGTCGTTCCGCCCATGGCCAGGCGCTCGTAGCCGGAATGGGTGGCATGCAAGGGCGGTGCGCCGGCGGTGTCGTCATGGCGCAGGATCGCGGCGATGCGGTCGTGGATGGTGGCGCCCATGCCGTTGAAGCGGGCAAGGCTGCCGTCCTGGTGGCGGAAGAAGCGCAGCGCCGGCAACATGCGCTCGACCGCATTGATCAGGGCCAGGGGGGGCTGTTCGGCCTGGTTGGCATAGGTGTGGCGCAGCGGCAGGAGGTCGGCGAGGATTTCCAGCACCGCCATCGGGTTGCGCGAGACATGTCCGCCGTCGGGCAGGATCTGGCGGTCGAGCTCGTCGGCGAGATTGCGGGTCGCCGAGCGCAGCGCGGAAACGGGCGCGGGCAGGGAGAGGGCGGCAAAGGCGAGCGCGATGCGCGCCCTGAGACGGTCCTTGCCAGCCGGCATTTCGCGCACCATCGACCTGAGATAGCGGATCTGCATCGCCAGCGAGCGGAGGAAAGCACGGTAGAAGGCGAATTCGGCACCCTGCAGCACCACCGAGGAATGCTGCAACCAGGCGATGACGCGTTTGGCGGTGGTCGCTGGCTCCCAGGCCGTGCCGGAGATGCGGTTGCCGTGCATGGCGATCCAGTCGGAAACCAACGCGCGGGCGTTCGCTGCGGCAAGTTCGGTGCCGGCGGCGCGCATGTGCCGCAACCAGCGAAAGCCATGCAGGCTGCGCTGCCAGCCGCGATTGGGAACATCGACGAGGAATGGCGACTGGCCGCCGGTCTCGACAAGATGGCCCGACAGCGGAAAGCGGCCATAGTAGATTTCGAGCGCGATCTGGGGATCGGCAAGGCGCAGGTCGGGCGGGGCGATCAGCACGCGCTCGGGCGTGCGCCCGGAGTAGCGCCAGCGATAGGCTGGACCGGCGCGCAGGCGCCGGCGCGCCTTACGCCAAAACTCCTTGGCGACGAGTGCCCAAAGGCGCGTCGTGTTGTCCGCCGCGATTGACAAGAACCCTCCTGACGCAACCTACGTCGTGGTCAAATTAGGTTGTTTCAATGGCGGGCGCGAGGGTGAATTTTTCGTAAACACCGGTTCGTCGCCTCAGGTGAGACGACGGAACCGCGCGGCAAAGAAACCGTCTAGACCGGAGATGGCCGGATTGCCGAGATCAAGGCCCGCCGGCGTGGTACGCAAAAAGCCTGTAGCGGTGACGAAATCGTCGATGCCCGCGACCTCGCCTACGCGAATCGGGTCGAGTTCGACCTTGCCCTTGTGATCAGCGAGGAAGCCGGCGATGAGTGCCTCGCCTTCCTCGGGATCGAGCGAGCAGTTGGAAAAGACGATCCTGCCGCCCGGCTTGACCAGCTTCAGCGTTGCGTCGAGCAGGGCGCGCTGGACGCCGGCGAGCTTGGTGATGTCGGCCGGCGACTTGGTCCACAACACGTCGGGGTGGCGGCGCACTGTACCGGTCGACGAGCAGGGTGCGTCGAGCAGCGCGGCATCGAACAGTTGTTCGGGCTCATAGACGAGGATATCGGCGTTGACCTTGTCGGCGTCGAGGCCGAGACGTTCGAGATTGCCGGTCAGGCGAGCGAGGCGGCTCTTGGATGCCTCGACGGCGGTGACCTTGGCGCCCGTGAGCACGAGCTGGGCGGTCTTGCCGCCGGGTGCGGCGCAAAGGTCGGCGACGCGCTGGCCGCTGACGTCACCGAACAGCCGAGCGGGCAAAGCTGCGGCGGCGTCCTGGACCCACCAGGCGCCCTCGGAGAAGCCGGGCAGTTCGGCGACAGGACCGGCCAAGCGCTCGATGCGTATCGAACCGGTGGGCAGCACGGTGCCGCCCAACTGCTCAGCCCATTTGGCGGGGTCGGATTTGGCGGTGAAATCGACAGGTGCCTCGATGCGGTGGGCGGCGAGGATCTGTTTTGCCTGCTCGGCACCGTAGGCGGCGGTCAGGCGCTCGACGAACCAGTCGGGTGCGTCGTTTGTCGTGGCCAGCATCTCAGGCAGTTCGGCAGCCTTGGCGCGCGCAAGGGTGCGCAGCACACCGTTGACCAGACCGGAGAAACGCACGGTGCGTGGGTCGGCCTTGGCGTGGGTGACGGCAAGGTCCACGGCAGCGCTGTCTGGAATGTCGAGGAACAGGATCTGAGCCGCCGCAACATGCAGGATATGGGAGAGCACCGTTGCATTGGCCGGCAGCGGCTTTTCCAGCCGGCGCGAGATCAGCTTGCCGATGGTGACACGATGGCGAAGGGCCGTGGCCAGGATCGCGCGGACCAGCGAACGGTCGCGCATATCGAGTGCGCGGAATTGCGGGTGGCCATGTTCGTGGTCGGTCAGGCCGTCGAGCGGTGTCTTGGCGTCGATGGTCGCGGCAAGCAGGCGGGCCGCCGCCATGCGCGCGGCGATGCCGGGAACGTCAGGAACGACAGACGGCCGGTTGCCCTTGTTGTCAGTGTTGCGTGCGCGGTTTCGCTTTTCGTCGCGCTGATCGGCGCTCACGACCTGGGGCCTTTCGGCCCGGACGGGTTGCGTCCCCAGGGGCCAGCCGGACGCGGCTTCTCGGGTTCCTGCTGATCGGCAGGACGTCCGCCCCAGGGACCTTGCTGGCTCGAAGGTGCGGTACGCTGCGCTGTCGGCTGCTGTGCCGTGCGCGGGGCCGAACGACCGACACCCTCATTCGCCATCGCCTGCAGGGCGGCGATGCGGTTTTCGGTGTTGGGGTGGGTCGAAAAAAGATTGTCCATGCGCTCGCCGGATAGAGGATTGATGATGAAGAGGGGAGCCATGGCTGGATTGCGCTCGGCTTCGGGGTTGTGGATGCGTTCGACGTTGCGGGCGATCTTGTCAAGGGCGGAAGCGAGCCAGAGCGGATTGCCGCAGATCTCGGCGCCGCGCCGATCGGCTGAATATTCGCGCGTCCGGCTGATCGCCATCTGCACCAGCATGGCAGCGAAAGGTGCGACGATCATCGCCACGAGCACGCCGATGAAGCCCAGCGGATTGTTGTTGTCGCGGTTGCCGCCGAAGAAGAAGGCGAAGTTGCCGAGCATCGAGATCGCGCCGGCAAGAGTCGCGGTGATCGTCATGATCAGCGTGTCGCGGTTTTCGATGTGGGCCAGTTCGTGCGCCATGACGGCTGCGACCTCTTCGTGGCTGAGGCGCTGCAACAGACCGGTGGAGGCGGCGACGGCGGCATTTTGCGGATTGCGGCCGGTGGCAAAGGCGTTGGGCTGCGGGCTGTCGATCAGGTAGACCTTGGGCATCGGCAGGTCGGCATTGGCGGCAAGGCCGCGCACTATGGCGTAATATTCGGGTGCGTTGCGCTCATCGACCTCGACGGCGTGGTTCATGCGCAGAACCATCTTGTCGGAGTTCCAGTAGCTGAACAGGTTCATGCCTGCCGCCATCAAGAAAGCGATGGTCATGCCGCCGGTACCGCCGATCAGGTAGCCGACGCCCATGAACAGTGCCGTCATGGTCGCCAGAAGCATCGCCGTCCGCATCATGTTCATCGTTTACTCCGTCCTTTTCCTTGCGCCAGGGTCGATCCCCGTGCCACGCTTCGCTATATGATGGGAGAGACGAGGGTGCGTTTCAATCATTTCCGAGGAATCCCATGAACGACGTCACACAGCAAACCGAGCTGGAGACACCCGCACCAAAGGAGCTTTCGCCGGCTGCCAAGCGCGCATTGGCGGAAGCCGAGGCGCGGCGCGAGGCCTATGAGGCTGAGCAGGCGAAGCTCCCCCGCGAGATTGGCGGTCGTGGCGGCAAGGAGCCCGGGCGCTATGGCGACTGGGAAATCAAGGGCCTGACCAGCGATTTTTGAGGCGCCTATCCTGCGATTGCTTGTCCGAGCAGCGGGTGGCGGGATCGATTTGGCTCGGATTTGCAGAAGGAGCGACCATGACGAAATCGGTGATTGCAGGACTGTTGTTTGCATCCCTGCTGGGAGCCCTGCCGGCGCAGGCTCAGACCAAAGAGCCGGCGACACCGCCGGAAAAATCGCTCAAGCTCTCCGAAATCATCGCCAAGATCGAAAAGCGCGACCAGTTCCGCTACATCTCCGAGATCGAGTGGGAGAGCGAAGGCTACTACGACGTGGTCTATTACACATTCGACAAGGCCAGGGTGGAGATCAAGATCGACCCGGTCAGCGGCGAGCCGAGGCTGTAGGCTAGCAAGACTCTGGGTTCGGAGATTGCGTATTGTCCAGAATAGGAATAAATACCTTGAATGGATTCGAGTCCCTTCAAGGTTGTGGCGGCATTTGCGGCGGTGTTCGCAAGCCTCTGTTTGCCATCTGCTGTGGAAGCCAAGCGGCGCGACAATTTCGTCGGGCCAGTGTCCGCGCGTGTTGTCGAGGTGCTCGACGGAGACACGTTCCTGGCCGACGCCGAGATCTGGCCTGGCCAGACGTTGCGGGTCAACATCCGCATCCGCGGCATTGATGCGCCTGAGATGAAGGCGCGATGCCGGGCGGAACGCGAGGCCGCCGATACTGCACGTGCAGCCTTGGCCCGGCTCGTCGCCGACGGCCCAGTATCCTTGTCGAACATAGGTGGTGCAAAATATTACGGCCGCGTGCTGGCCGACGTCAGCACCGAGGCCGGAGAGGCAATCGCTGCGACCATGATCGAGGACGGGCTGGTACGCGCCTATGGCGGCGGCAAGCGTGCGGGCTGGTGCGGGTAGCGATCGCCACCACTGAGATTGAGAGGCGAGGGAATGAGCCTGCCAAAGGAAAGGCCGCTCCCCTTGCAGGGAGCGGCCTCCGTGTTTCCGTCCATGGCGCGGCTCAGGCTGATTTGAGTCACCAGCCGCGCATCTCGCGCCTTAACGGGAAGACTGCTTCCCGAAAGGGCAATCCGCTGAGGCCACGTTCTGGAAAACGAAATCACTCGACATCGGATCACCTCCTTTCAGTTCGTTGAACACGAATAGCAAAGTGGGGTCTTTCCAGCCTTTTGACAAGTACGACCATCGCACTATGCACCACGTACGTATTTATGCCGCCACTGTGTGCTGTGCCTGAAACACGTCCTTGGCCGCGAACAGGCCGTTGAGTGCTGCCGGGAAACCCGCATAGACCGCCATCTGCATGATGACCTCGGTGATTTCATCGCGGCTGAGGCCGACATTCAGCCCGGCCTGGATGTGCACCTTGAGCTGCGGGGCAGCGTTGCCGAGCGCGGTCAGCGCGGCGATCGTTGCGATTTCGCGCGACCTGAGGTCGAGGCCGGGGCGCGAATAGATGTCGCCGAACGGAAATTCGATCAGGTAGCGGGCGAAATCGGGCGCGATGTCGGCGAGCGAGTCGACGACCCTGCGGCCGCCCTCGCCGTCGATTTCAGAGAGTGCGCGTGCGCCCCGCTCGAAGCGGCTTTCGATCTGATTGGTCATTTTGCGTCTCGATCCTTTTTTCAGCGTCGGCGTAGCCTGATATCTTGGCGTCGAGGACGAGGAGGTTGGCCTGAAGATCGGTGACATGGGCCGCCACCTTTTTTCGGTGTGCCACAAGCAAGGCGCGGCGCTCGGCGTCGGTGCTCGCACCTTGTTGGCGAAGAGCGGCGTAGCGCAGCATCTCGCGGATCGGCATGCCGGTTGCCTTGAGGCGGCCGAGAAATTCGATCCAGGTAAGGATCGAGACGTCATAGTCTCGCTGCCCCGACGCATCCTTGTCGGGCACAGGCAACAGGCCGATCTGCTCGTAGTAGCGGATCGTGTAGGCGGTCAGGCCCGAGCGCCTTGCGAGTTCGCCGATCTTCATGGTCAACCTTGTCTCGTTACGACGCTCGCAAGGCTAGGAGTTCGAGTGCACTCTAAGTCAAGGCCATTTTGACAAGTGGGTTGCGAACGGCCGGCCAATTGGTCAACATCGAGTTCTGGACCACGTTGTCGTTAAGTGCACTGGGGGCGGGAATGGATGCAGCAGACAAAGCGGCGCGGATCGTGCGAACCGTTGTCGAAAGCCTGGATCCGGGATTTGCGGTCAGGTTGTGGACCGGAGAGCGGATCGGCCCCGCCACTGGTCCGGTGCTCGCCATCAACGATCAGGACATCGTCTGGCAGGTCATCCGCCGCCCCTCGCTGTCGACGCTGATCGAGATGTGGATTGCCAAGACGATCGACGTGGAAGACGGATCGCTGTTCGATTTCTACGCGCTGCCGTCGGGCAAGCTGAAGACCAAGCTCAAGTCCCTGCCGAAGCTTGCGATCCTGCGCGACCTGCCGGCCGTGCTGTTTTCGCGAAAACAGATGGCGGCGCAAGCAGGGCTTGCCGGACGCAATCCCTACGTCAGCGGCTCAAGCAAGGAGGCGATCCAGCACCACTACGACATTTCCAACGCCTTCTACCGGCTCTTCCTCGACGAGCGCATGGTCTATAGCTGCGGCTATTTCACGGATTTCGCCAACAGCATTGACCAGGCGCAAGCCGACAAGCTCGACCATATCTGCCGCAAGCTTCGGCTGAAGCCAGGCGAGAGATTGCTCGACATTGGCTGCGGCTGGGGAGCGATGCTCATCCATGCCGCCAAACATTACGGCGTTGTCGGCCACGGCGTCTCGCTATCGGAAGCGCAGACCGCACTGGCCCGCGAGCGCATCCGCGCCGAGGGGCTGGAAGATCGCATCACCATCGAGATCAAATCCTACACCGAGCTTTCCGGCTCGTTCGACAAGATATCGTCGATCGGCATGTTCGAGCATCTGGGCCTTGCCAATCACGATGCCTATTTTTCGGCCGTGCATCGCCTGCTCAAACCGGGCGGCATCTACCTGCATCACGCCATCACCAAGCGCAGCAAAGGCAGCTTGAAAAAGACGCTGCACAAGGGGGCGGAATTCAAGGCGCTGGTCAAATACATCTTTCCCGGCGGCGAACTCGACACGATCGGCATGACCCTCGGCAATCTCGAGGCCCATGGTTTCCTCGTCTACGATGCCGAGAACCTCAGGGAGCACTATGCGCAAACGTGCCGCCTGTGGGCCGAGCGCCTGCATGCGCGCTTCGACGAGGCGATCGCCGAGGTCGGCGAGGCCAGGGCACGCCTTTGGCTGCTGTATCTGACTGGCTGCTCGGTGACTTTCGAACGCGGTTCGACGCAGATTTTCCAGACCGTCGTCACCAAACGGGCGCGTGGGCCGAGCGGCTTGCCGCCGACGCGGGCGGATCTATATCGCTGAAGCCAGCCAGCGAGCGATACAAACCCCTCGCGCCTTGGGACGCGAGGGGTTTTAGGCCAAAGGCCGGGGTCGTCTATCCCGCTATTTGGCCAGATCGACGGTCTCGAAGCGATGCGATCCCAGCGGGTCCATCACGTAACCGGTGACCTTCTTGGACATCGGCAAGGAGACGGTCGAGTGATCGAGTGTCGCCCAGGGCGCCTGCTCCTTGAAGATCAACTGAGCCTGCTCGTAGAGCTTGGCGCGCTCGGCCGGATCGACCGTCGTGCGGGCCTTTTGCAGGAGGTCTTCGAAGGGCTGGTGGCACCAGTTGGCAAAGTTTGAGCCGCCAACGCCGGCGCAGGAGAAGAAATAAGACAGCAGGTTGTCTGGGTCGCCATTGTCGCTGGTGCCGCCCAGGATGATTGCGCCGTCACGTTCCTTGTCGCGGGCACGCTTCAGATATTCGGCCCATTCATAAGACACGACTTCGACGCTGACGCCGACCTTCTGGAAGTCGGCCTGGATCAGTTCGGCGACGCGACGCGCGTTGGGCATGTAGGGCCGGCTGACCGGCATGGCCCAGACTTTCATCTTCAAGTCTTTGACGCCTGCGTCGTCGAGCATCTTCTTGGCAGCGACCGGATCGTAAGGGTCGTCGACGACAGCATCGTTGTATCCCGACATCGCCGGCGGGATCGGGTTCTTGGCGACTTCGCCGAGATCCTGGAACACCGCCTGCAGGATGGCCTTCTTGTCGATAGCCATGTTCAGCGCTTTGCGCACTTCGATCTTGTCGAATGGCGGGGTCAAGGTGTTGTAGGCGAGGTAGGCGACGTTGAGGCCTGGCTTTTCCATGACCACCAGGTTGGGGTCGGCCTTGAGGCTGGGAACATCAGCGGGTGCCGGATAGGCGGCGACCTGGCATTCGCCAGCTCTCAGGCGCTGCATGCGCGTTGTGGCATCGGCGGTGATGGCGAAAACGAGTTCGTCCAGCTTCGGCTTGGTTCCCCAATATGTCGGGTTGGCCTTGAAGCGCACCGCGGCATCCTGCTGGTAGCCGACAAACTGAAACGGCCCGGTGCCGATTGGCTCGGAATTCAGCTTTTCCGGTGTTCCCGTAGCAGCGAGCTTGTCGGCATATTCCTTGGACAGGATCGAACCCAGATCCATCGCAAGGTTGGAGAGAATGGAGGCATTCGGCTGGCTGAGTACCAGCTGGACTGTGTGGTCGTCGACCTTGGAGATGTTCTTGACGGTCGATTGCATGTCCATGCCGGCATACATTTCGTAGTTCGCGCCGGTGACGTACTGGTGCCAGGGGTTGTCGGTGAGGCGCTGGCGGTCGAAGGAAAACACCACGTCGTCAGCGTTCATGTCGCGTGTCGGCGTGAAGTAGTCGGTGGTCTGGAATTTCACGCCGGGACGAAGCTTGAATGTGTAGGTCAGCATGTCGTCGGAAACGGTCCAGCTCTCGGCCAGGCCAGGAAGCAGCTTCGTCGTGCCGTTTTCAAATTCGACCAGCCGGCCATAGATCGGCTTCGAGGACGCATCCCAGGTGCTGTTGGTCGAGTAGAGCGCTGGATCGAAGCCTTCCGGTGCAGCCTCCGAACAATAGACAAGCGTCTTGGCGGACGCCTGGCCGCCAAGCAGGATGGCGGCAGCGGCCACAGCGGAAAAATACATGGCAGCCCGAACCGAGCTGCGTTTCAAGGACTTCATCAGGTTCTCCCTATGGGTGTTCTGATATCAAAGCGGGGTTGATAGGGGCTTTGGCTCAGTCGGCGCGCCCGGCTCGTGTGTCGAGCCCGCGGCCTGGCCGCCAGACCGGATCGGGCTGCGTCCACAGGATCGGGTCGACGATCAATTTGGCGAGTTCCCTGGCCTGCAGATCGAGGAAACGCTCGCCCTTTTCCGCGGTGCCCTTGGCAGGTACGCCCCATGTGCCGGTGTTGGGCGCCCGTTCGGAAAACGAATAGAAGCGATGCGCGGCATGCGGCGCCTCGTTCTTTCCAGCTTCGGCATTGAAAGCTTCTTCGAACTTGTCGGTTTTGACGGTGTCGGGCGAGATCGCCAGCATCACCGACGCTTCTCCTTCGCAGGCATGCTTTGGGCCGTTGTCCGATTCAAACAGTGCTGCCGTTTCCTCTGGCGCGAGGAACCATGGCGTCGTGTAGACGATCGGCATGTCGTATTCGACGGCCAGTTCGCGGGTCGACATAGCCAGCGGATCGATGTTGCCGCCGTGGCCATTGACGATGAGAAGGCGCGTAAAACCGATCGCCTTGAGCGAGCGGACAATCGACTTGAGGACGTGGAAATAGGCGGTGTAGTCGAGGCTGATCGTGCCGCCGAAAGGCAAATGATGCTCGCTCATGCCAAGCCAAAGGCCAGGCAGCACCGCCAAGGGTACCTGTTCATCCACCAGGCGCGCAGCACGTCGGGCCGCAGCTTCTGCGCTCGCCGTATCCGTTATGACGGGCAGATGAGGGCCGTGCTGCTCCAGCGAACCAACAGGCAGGATGGCGATGGCRTTTCCACGTGCCGCGATTTCGCGCAACTCGGGCGCAGTCATGCGCGCCCATTCGATTTCCCGGGCCATGAAGCCTCCTAGCTCGATGTGAAAAATATTATTCTATACGAAAATATTTTTCCTAGTTGGTCAATAGCTAGCCTGGGGTAACGCATGGACCAAGCTCAGGAGCGTGCCGGATCATGCGCAACGCTGCGCGCCGCCTTGCTGCAGCAGGCAGGTGACATCATGCGTGGCGATGGCAATGAGGGCGGCTGGCCGATTGTGCTGGCCAAGATCGGCTGCTGAGCAGCAAGGAAATCCCCCCGCGCCATTGCGGCGCGAGGGGATGAGCGGGTCAGCCCCGCTTGTTCTGGCGGTTGGCGACGAGATCGTCGACGACGGCCGGATCGGCCAGCGTCGAGGTGTCGCCGAGGGCGCCAAAGTCGTCTTCGGCGATCTTGCGCAGGATGCGGCGCATGATCTTGCCGGAACGGGTCTTGGGCAGGCCCGGCGAGAACTGGATCTTGTCGGGCGAAGCGATGGCGCCGATCTCCTTGCGGACATGGGCGACAAGTTCCTTGCGCAGGTCCTCGGTGGCCTCGACGCCTGCCATCAGCGTGACGTAGCTGTAGATGCCCTGGCCCTTTATGTCGTGCGGATAGCCGACGACAGCGGCTTCAGAGACCTTGTCGTGGCTGACAAGTGCCGACTCGACCTCGGCGGTGCCCATGCGATGGCCCGAGACGTTGATGACGTCGTCGACGCGGCCGGTGATCCAGTAGTAGCCGTCGTCATCGCGGCGGCAGCCGTCGCCGGTGAAGTATTTGCCCTTGTAGGTAGCGAAGTAGGTCTGGATGAAGCGTTCATGGTCGCCATAGACCGTGCGCATCTGGCCCGGCCAGGAATCGGCGATGCACAGATTGCCGTCGGCAGCGCCTTCCAGAAGCTTGCCWTCATTGTCGACAAGTTCGGGAACCACGCCGAAGAACGGCCGCGTCGCCGAGCCGGGCTTGAGGTCGGTGGCACCCGGCAGCGGCGTGATCAGGATGCCGCCTGTTTCAGTCTGCCACCAGGTGTCGACGATCGGCACCTTCTTTTCGCCGACGACGTTGTAATACCACTCCCAGGCTTCCGGATTGATCGGCTCGCCGACCGAACCCAGAACGCGGAGGCTCTTGCGCGAGGTCTTTTTCACATGGTCGTCGCCAGCACCCATCAAGGCGCGGATGGCGGTGGGGGCGGTGTAGAAGATGTTGACCTTGTGCTTGTCGACGACGTCCCAGAAGCGCGAGGCCGAGGGGTAGTTCGGCACGCCTTCGAACATCAGCGTGGTCGCGCCATTGGCGAGCGGGCCGTAGACGATGTAGCTGTGGCCGGTGACCCAGCCGACATCGGCGGTGCACCAGTAGACGTCGCCATCATGGTAGTCGAACACGTACTGGTGGGTCATCGAGGCGTAGACGAGGTAGCCGCCGGTCGTGTGCAGTACGCCCTTGGGCTTGCCGGTCGAGCCTGAGGTATAGAGGATGAACAGCGGGTCCTCGGCCTTCATCTTCTCGGGCTTGCATTCAGGCTTAACCGAGCGAACCTCGTCGTGATGCCAAAGATCGCGACCGTCGTACCAGCTGATCTTTCCGGCGGTGCGGCGAACCACGAGCACATTCTTGACCACCACGCCTTCGCGTCCGGCAATCGAGATCGCCCTGTCGGTGTTTTCCTTGAGCGGGATCGTCTTGCCGCCGCGAAGGCCTTCATCGGCGGTGATGACGAAGGTCGATTCGCAGTCAACGATGCGGCCGGCGAGCGCGTCGGGCGAGAAGCCGCCGAAGACGATCGAGTGGATGGCGCCGATGCGCGTGCAGGCGAGCATCGCGTAGGCCGCCTCAGGGATCATCGGCATGTAGATGGTGACGCGGTCGCCCTTCTTGACGCCGTGCTTCTTCATCACATTGGCGAGGCGGCAGACGTGCTCGTAAAGCTCGTTATAGGTGATCTTCTTGTCGTCGTAGGGGTTGTCGCCCTCCCAGATGATGGCGGTCTGGTTGCCACGCTTCTTGAGGTGGCGGTCGATGCAATTATAGGAGACGTTGGTCAGCCCGTCCTCGAACCACTTGATCGAAACCTTGCCGTCGAAGGAGGTGTTCTTGACCTTGGTATAGGGCTTGAACCAGTCGATGCGCTTGCCGTGCTTGCCCCAGAACTTGTCGGGGTTCTTGATGCTGTCACCATACCATTTCAGGTAGGTGTCATTGTCGATGAGCGCATTGTTCTTCCACGCCGGCTGGACGCGGTGGACACGGACTTCGGACATTTCTTTCCCTTCCTCCCGGAAACGATCCGGCGGCTCCTGATGGCCGGCGGACGGCGACTCTGGGCCGCACGTTGGCGCGCATTATTATCAATTTGCAGTGCGCCACAATATTAGACATTGGATTTGCCTCGCATCATTGCATAGCGGCATGTCGCTGCCGTTGTAAGACGATTAGCAATGATGGCAAGCGGCTGCTAAAGTGCTGATATCTTGGAACTTTCGCATTCGGATTTCGTTGTTTTTAGCAGACGGTTAACCATCGCGGCGCAGACTCATGCCGAGGGACCGTTCGACACGGAAGGCTTGCGATGCGCGACGCTTCTGAACTGGAACTGATGCTCAAGGGCTACGGCCTGACCACAGCCGAGATCTTCTACCATCTGCCCGACCACCCCCATGTGCTGCAGACT
Organism: Aminobacter sp. P4_H6_2; assembly: GCF_056400805.1. Taxonomy (NCBI): domain Bacteria; kingdom Pseudomonadati; phylum Pseudomonadota; class Alphaproteobacteria; order Hyphomicrobiales; family Phyllobacteriaceae; genus Aminobacter; species Aminobacter sp. P4_H6_2. The sequence goes on along the minus strand of NZ_JBFUKO010000013.1, from coordinate 3,004 downwards.
TTCATCTGGCAGGACTACGATCTGGCGCCCAAATTCCCGATACTGTTTGGCTTTATCGAATTCTGGCGGGCCAAGCTCGATGGCCCGCTGCATTCGGTGCACTACACCCACCGCAAGCTGATCGCGCCGAACGAATGGCGTAAGGTCGACGGCGAATTTTTGATGCATTGAAACGCGGCGACCAAAAGGCCGCCGCTGCCATTGTGGATCACGCCTTGGGCACGAACGGGGCCGGACGCCGGCCTGCCGACTGTCGCTCGACCATCCAGCCGGGGTACTCGGCAGGCAGAGCGCTGGCCGCATCGAGGCGGGCAAGATCGTCCGCATCAAGACGCAGCTCGGTCGAGGCCAGGTTCTGCTCGAGCTGCTCCATGCGGCTTGCACCGATGATGACGCTCATCACGAAAGGCTTGGCCAGGACATAGCCGAGCGCGACGGTCGCAACCGAGACGTCGTGCTTCTTGGCGATCTCGCGCATGACCGCGACCGCAGCCCAGGCGCGCTCCTCATTGACCGGCGGGAAATTGAAGGTAGCGCGGCGGCCTTCGCCATTRCCCGGTGCGCCAGGTCCGTATTTGCCGGAGAGCAGGCCTCCGGCCATCGGCGACCAGACCATCAGGCCAAGCTTTTCTTCGTTGAGCAAGGGCACGATTTCGCGTTCGAGGTCGCGGCCGGCGATGGAGTAGTAGGCCTGCACGGTCTCGAAACGGGCGAAACCCCYTTTCTCGGAAATGCCCAGCGCCTTGGCGATCCGCCACGCCTGCCAATTCGAGACGCCGACATAGCGCGTCTTGYCGCTGGCAACGAGGTCGTCGAGCGCCCTCAGCGTCTCGTCGATGGGCGTCACCGTGTCGGTGCCATGCAACTGGTAGAGGTCGATATGGTCGGTCTGCAGGCGTTCGAGGCTGGCATCGATGGCATCCATGATGTGGCCGCGCGAGGAGCCGCGATGGTTTGGCCCGTCGCCCATCACGCCATGAACCTTGGTGGCGATCACGACATCCTGGCGCCTGACGCCGAGATTGCGCAGCGACTGGCCAAGCAGGCGTTCGGATTGTCCGCGCGAATAGACATCAGCGGTGTCGAAAAAATTGACCCCGGCGGCGAGCGAACGCTGGACGATACCGTCGACCCCATCCTGTTCGAGGCTGGCGATGTTGCCCCATTGGGCGTTTTGGCCGGCCGATCCGAACGTCATGGTGCCGAGGCAAATTTCGGAGACGAACATCCCCGTATTTCCGAGTTGGTTGTAGCGCATGCGACCGCTCCGAGATGTTGGGATGACACATTGGCATGTGGGACGGATGCGCTCGGTGTCAAATACTTATCGGGCGCCAACTGTTGCGGCGCAGCCTCCTCCGAGAGGTGCGGCACGTTTTGCGTCGAATGCTGCTCAAACAAGGGTGCGTCCTCGGCAGCTCATGTTAGTATAGTCTGATGGAGTGGGCTCTTCTCAACGAGAATTGATATGCCTGAGTCAGGGGATGCTTGGGTTCTGATCTTTTCAGATGGAACCGGTCAACGCGGCGTCCGCGCCGATCAGGTCGAAAAAGTCGGCGACCAGCGGATCAAGAACACCAATGTGTTTCAGATGTACTCGGCCGTCGATGGCCGGCCAGGCTTCCGCGCCTTCTACGATGCCGGGCTGGGCGCGCCGGAACAAGGCACGTGGGATTGGACGCGCACGCTGCGCAATCTCTGGAGCAAGGCAACCGGCTGGGGCATCACGGCGAACATCGTCGATTGCTACGAAGCGCTGATGATTGCGTGGGAGCCGGGCATGAAGGTCGGTTTCTTCGGCTTCAGCCGTGGCGCCTACACTGTGCGCTGCCTCGGTGGCGTGCTGGCAACCTGCGGCATCGCCCGGGCGGACAAGGGCTCGCCCATCTCCAGGGACAAGGAGGGTGCCGGCGCCAAAAGGCGCCGTGCCATCGCCCAAGAAGCGGTCRCAGCCTACAAGATCAAGGAAAAGGCCGAGCGACGAAAGGCGGGCGCCTATTTCAGCATCAAATATGCTGCCGCACCTGTGATGCCCACGGTGATCGGCGTGTTCGACACGGTGCGGGCGCTCGGCCTGCCGGGCATCATGAATGTGGTCAATCCCTACAAGCAGGAGTTCCACGACAACGAGTTGTCGATACGGGTGCCGGTCGGCCTGCACGCGCTTTCGATTGATGAGGACCGCAAGACATTTGCTCCGGTGCGATGGGATGACGTCGATGCCCGGGGCAGGGCAGCGGGCCAGGTGGTCGAAGAATGCTGGTTTCCAGGCGTGCATTCCGACATTGGCGGCGGATATGACGACGACGACAGTCTCGCCGCGCTCAGCCTAGGCTGGATGCTGGACAGGCTGCGCGAGTTGGCGGGGCTCGACTTTCCGATGACAGTCGACCTCGACGGAAAGGTGCTCGGTCTGGCGCATGACGAACGCACAGGTCTGGGGATATTCTGGTTGCCGGGGGAGCGTTCGATACGGGCAAAGGCGGTCGATGTCGACCTGCTTTGCCCCGACATCGAGGCGCGCTTCGACAATTACAGGCCCCTTTATCGGCCGCCCCCGCTCAGTGAGCATCCGCGCGCGAAACGCAATTATTGACGCAACTGCGTGTCGCGAGATGCGCTGGCACAACCAAATGCAGGCTCCAAGAAGGCTGGGCCGATTGCAGGCCGGGTTCAGGACGGGTATTCCGCAATGAGAACTTTCCGCCAACCCCTTCACGCTTGGCGAGTTAGAGGGAGAGAAAAATGAACATGAAAACCTTTGCGGGCGCACTTGCCGCATCGCTTGCGTTTGCGTCCGTGGCGCATGCCGACATCACCATCGGCCTTGTCGCACCGCTGACCGGCCCGGTCGCCGCCTATGGCGATCAGGTCAAGAACGGCGCCCAGGCTGCCGTCGATGCCATTAACGAAAAGGGTGGCATCCTCGGCGAAAAGATCGTGCTGAAGCTCGCTGACGACGCCGGCGATCCAAAGCAGGGCGTTTCGGCAGCCAACCTGCTGG